>CAZWED010000391.1:0-2800 GCA_964632645.1 uncultured Ferrimonas sp.
CAAAAGGCCTATCCGAAGCACACCATCATTGGTGAAGAGTGCGGCACCATCACTGGCGAACACGATGAGTTCCAATGGATTATCGATCCCCTGGATGGCACCACCAACTTCATGAAGGGCATCCCCCACTTTGCCGTCTCCATTGCTCTGCAAATTAAGGGCAAGATTGAGCACGGGGTGATCTACGACCCGATCCGCAACGAACTGTTCAGTGCCAGCCGTGGCGCCGGCGTACAGTTGAACGGCTACCGCATCCGTGTAGGCAACCAGCGTGACCTGAAAGGCACCATTCTGGCGACCGGCTTCCCCTTCAAGCAGCGTCAGCACATGGAACCCTACATGGCGATCTTCAGCGAGCTGTTTAATGACGTGGCCGACATGCGCCGCGCCGGTTCCGCCGCGCTGGATCTGGCCTACGTTGCCGCAGGCCGTCTGGACGGTTTCTGGGAGATCGGCCTGAAGCCCTGGGACATCGCTGCCGGTGAGCTGATGGTTCGCGAAGCGGGTGGTCTGGTGAGCGACTTTATTGGTGGTCACGGCCAACTGACCAGCGGCAACATCGTTGCCGGTGCGCCGAAAGTGACCGCGGGCATCGTCAGCAAGATGCGTCCGCACCTGACCGAATCCCTGAAGCGCTGATCGTCGCCCGGGGAACATTAAGCGCCGTCAGCAACGGCGCTTTTTTTGTGCCCGATGTTCAGTGGGACGCTTCGGGGCGACGAGCCTGCCACCAGCGGCTGGTCCGCACCAGCAGGAACCAGCCCAGCAGCGCCAGACCCACCGCCGGCGCCGAAATCAGGCAGAGTAAGCCCACCCAGAAATAGGACAGTTGACGCGGATGGAGCCAACGTTGATGGCGTGAGACAGCGGCGTTCATCTCCCCTCCTTCACTTCGCCTCGGTGTCTACCAAGCATGGACGAAAAAAACCGGGCATGAGAGCCCGGCGACAAAGCGTAAAGCCGATTGAACAAGTCGGATGCCAGACCGAAGTCGACCCCATCAATCTGCCTCAGAATGATGACAATGCCATGACACTGGGCCCCATTTTGAGGCAAGGGGCATCCGGGACATTTCTGCCCCCCGTCAGCGCGGGGCGTCTACACTCTGGTACAGCTTTTGCGTTGTAAATCAGGTTGTCTGACGTTGGAGAGTATTATGCCCTGGATCCCGTTGCCCCCTGCCGACCTGCCCTCTCTGCCCGCCCACTGGCACTTCAGTGCCACGTTTCCTGATCTGTTGCTGTATCAGGACCCCTACAGCTGTCGTCTGTACGCCATCCGCAACCGCAACCCCTTTAATCACCAGGCGGATCTGGACACCGGCGAGGTGATCCATCTGGGTGAGCACCCGGTTCTGGTGATTGACGAGGCACACTTTGCGCTGGCCACCGGCGACTGCCTGGAGGTGCCCACCATGGCGTTGTCGGTGGTCCCCACCCGATGTTGGCGCGAGCAATTGGAGATCTATCTGCCGAGTCATTGATCTGTCTGGGATTCCAGATTGAACATCCCCTCGTCTCCGAACGCTGAAAGTGCGGCCGGGATCACAGCCTACCCCGTGGGCAGTTGGATTCCCTGCCAGTAAACTAGATCTCAGTCAATCCAACGGATCGAGTCAATGAAAGGACTGTATCACCGCTTTGGCAGCAAAAGCCTGAAGTTCGCCGAGCACGGCATCCTCATCATCATCTCCATCGCCACCCTCTTTGCCATCTTTGAAGAGGTGATGCTGATGTTTTCCCGTGGCAGCGTCCAGCTGGGCGACCTGCTGCTGCTGTTCATCTATCTGGAAGTGCTGGCCATGGTGGCCAACTATGCGGAGGTGGGGAAACTGCCGATCAGGATGCCGATCTACATCGCCATCGTGGCGCTGGCGCGTTACCTGATCCTGGACATGAAGTCGATGGACGACTGGCGGGTGCTGGCGATCGCCTTCTCCGCGCTGGTGCTGGCCGCCGCGGTCATCGTGATCCGCTTTGGCCAGCTGAAGTTGCCCTATCCCAAGGACAACATCGACTGAGTTCAGCCGTGATTGCACACCCGGGCGGCGTTGACCTGGTAGCCTTCGCCGACCTGGGACAGCTTGTCCCGCGCCAGCAGGAACTCCAGCAGGGCGCTGATGGTCAGGTCTTCCGCCTTGCAGGTGTGAAAACGCACGTCTGCGCCAAACCGTTCGGTGGCCATTGCCGTAAGTTGCTCGAGGGTTTTCGGCTCGGCGCTGTCGGCAACCATAGCCAGAAATTCGTGGGCGTGTACACTGCTCATAAATCGCTCCTTATCAGTTAATGGGTAGATGATATGCATCTTTTGGGGCCGGTTCGGTGATCCGGCTCCAAGTTCTGCGTTGTCGCCCCCTGTGTGAAAGCCGGATGGAAGTTCTCGATCTCATCATCAGCCTGACCCAGCAGATGAGCCTGTACCTGGTGATGGCCTACCTGCTGACCAAAACGCCGGTGTTGCGGCCGATGGTCGACCTGGCGGTGCACCTGCCCCATAAGCTGATGCTCTATGTGGCCTTCTCCCTGCTCTGCATCATGGGCACCTACTTCGGCGAAGCCACCCACGGCGCCATCGCCAACACCCGCGCCATCGGCGCCATCCTCTCCGGCCTGCTGGGCGGCCCCGTTGTCGGCACTTTGGTGGGGCTGACCGGTGGTCTGCACCGTTACTCCCTCGGCGGCTTTACCGACGTGGCCTGCGCCATCTCCACCACCTGCGAGGGGCTGCTGGCCGGAATGATCCACCAGCGGCTGGTTCGGGCCGGCAACCTCAATGGCCTGTTTGATCCGCGCCGGGTGGC
>CAZWED010000392.1:0-2793 GCA_964632645.1 uncultured Ferrimonas sp.
TGCGACGGCGGAGCTGTTTTCTCGCCATAACCGGTTCCTCCATTATTGCTTTATAACCCATCGTTGTCTCAACGATGACCTGCCTGGATGACAGCGGGTTGTCACTCCGGTGACAGCACCATGACTGTGGTCTTTCTCCTTATTTCTAAGCGACATCCAGACACTAATGGTTAACCCAGGGTGATCACCCCGTCAAGTTTGCGGATCACTTATCGCTGCGACAGCGGGCGGTGGATCACGATGTGGCGAAACCTTGTGTGATCGGTAACGCACCCGGGGGACCGGTGCCCCGGGGGGCGCCGCCGGTTCAGTAGCGGAAGGTGGCCACGATGTGTTTCAGCCGGAGGCTGGCCTCCGCCACCTGCTCGCTGCAGGCCACGGCGCTGGTGACGCTGTCCTCGGTGTCTTTGGCCAGCTGGTGAATGTGGGTAACCTTGCCGTCGATCTCGCCGGAGGCCACCGACTGCTCTTCGGCGGCGGTGGCGATCTGGCTGTTCATCTCAAACATCTCGTTGACCTGTCGTGAGATGCGATCAATCGCTTCGACCACCTGGCGGGTGTTGTCCTGGCTCACCTCCGCCTGCTGCAGACTGTCCGACATCTGTTTCACCGACTGGTTGATGCCCGAAGTGAGGGTGGCAATGGTGCCTTCGATCTGCGCGGTGGACTGGTTGGTCATCTGCGACAGCTGGCGCACCTCGTCCGCCACCACCGCAAAGCCCCGCCCGTACTCCCCCGCCCGGGCCGCTTCAATGGCGGCATTGAGGGCCAGCAGGTTGGTCTGGTCGGCGATGCCCTGAATGGTGGCGACAATCTGATTGATCTCCAGGCTCTGGATTTCCAGCTGCTCAATCATCTGCCGGCCCTGTTTCAGGCTGTTGGTCAGCTGGTGGATGCTGTCGTCGGAGTGATGGGTGAGTGAAAGCACGGTGCTGGAGTCGTCCTTGATCTGCTTGGCGCTTTGCGCCGCCAGATGGATGTTCTCGGTGATCTCGTTGTTGGCGGTCGCCAGTTGGTTGATCGCCAGCGCGATCAGCTCCGATTCCTGCCGCTGCAGGGCGGTGTTGTGCTGGTGCTGGGCCGCGGCCTGCTGGGAGCGGCTGGTGGTGTCGGTCAGCGCGGAGACCACGTCGGCGATCGCCAGGATGTGCTGGTGCAGACGGGCCACCACGGTATCAAAGGCGTTGGCCAGTTGGGTCAGTTCATCGTTGCCGGAGGCGTTGATGCGGGCGGTCAGATCGCCGTTGCCGGTGGCGATCGCCGTCATGGAGCGGTTGAGCGTGCCCAGCCGTTTGAGGATGTTGGCACCGACGGCCCAGATCAGCAGGATCATCAGTGTGCCCATGGTCAGGCCGATGGTCGCCTGGTAGCGCCAAATCGTCTGGAAGTGCTCCATGATGTCCTGCCGAAACGCGTCGGTCAGGGTCATCAGTTGCTGCTCGGTGAGATGAACATTGCGGCGCAGCTCGCCCCGAAGTCCCTGCGTTTCGGTGAAGCCCAGCGTTTGGTAGGCCGACACCAGTGCGGCGGCCACCGCCCGATAGTGGTCGAAATCGGACGACAATGGGCTGAGCGGCTGAAGCTGCCCGGAAAAGGCGGAAATGGCGCGCTCAAAGGCCAACTGGGTCTGTTCATTGTGCTGCCGGATAAAGGCTTGCTCTGCCAGCACCAGGGCGGAATAGGCCCGGGTCAGGTCCAGGTCCTGCCGTGCGGCGAGCGTTGCCTGCAGGGCGTCCCGTCGTGACGCCAGGTCGTCGAGCAGTCCGGCCTGATCCTCCCCGCCCTCGATGCGCTGAAACTGGGTCGCCAGGCGCTGAAAGTGCGCCCGGTATTGCGCCAGGGTGTCCTGAGCGCTGCGGATTGAGGCGATGGTGCTGTCCTCGGGCGCCAGCGCTCCGGCCAGCGTGTCGAGGCGTTGATTCAGCTGCGCCAGTACGGCGTCGTGTGCGCCAAGGTATTTGGCGGCTTTTCGCAGCAGGAAGTCTTTCTCATGGCGGCGCAGAGTCAGCAGATCCAGCTTGCTCTGCTGGTTCTGCAGCAGGCGCTGTTCCAGAACCTGCTGTTGCTGATGGGTGTACTCGTTAAACAGGGCGTAACTGCCCAGGCAGGTTAACAGTAGGGCATTGAGCAGGATGACTTTGGTTTTGATGGTTAGCGTGTCGAGCTTGGCCAACGACGTCAGGGCGTTAAACATGGTGTGCCTCAGGAGTACGCCGGACGGGGTCCGGATGGAAAGGGGCCCTGGCGCCGGCAGCGAAGCCGGGTTCAGGGGTTTCCTTCTGCATCGGCGGCGAGGCGACGCCATGCAGGGGCAGACTGTAAGGGGAGTGTAAGCTTGCGGGCGGCGCTTACTGGCGAAGCGGTTCCGGCAGCAGTGACTGGCTGTCGAGCCAGACCAGGGTGTCGTAGTAGCGACGGATGTTGTCGACGTAGTGCGCCGCCTCATCCCCCCGGGCAAAGCCGTAGCGAGTGTTCTGGTAGTACTTGCGCTGGCGCAGCAGCGGCAGGTACTCCTTCACGTCTTTCCAGCTATTGGGGTCCTTGCCGTGACGCTCGGTGATCACCCTCGCGTCCTCCAGATGGCCAAGGCCGATGTTGTAGGCCGCCATGGCGAACCAGATCGCCTCCTCCTGGGGAATGCGGGGGGGCAGGCGGGTCAGCAGTTGTTGCAGGTATTCGCTGCCACCGCGGATGCTCTGCTCCGCGTCGAGGCGGTTGCGGATCCCCATCCGCTTGGCGGTTGCCAGGGTCAGCATCATCATGCCGCGCACCCCGGTGGGGGAGCGAGCACTG
>CAZWED010000393.1:0-2791 GCA_964632645.1 uncultured Ferrimonas sp.
TTTTTCGTCCGGAACTGAGCAGGTTGCTAAGAAGATTACGAAAAAGGGGGCGAACGCCCCCTGATGTGAAGAAAACGCTTTATCCACGTAAGAAAAAGCGGTATGCGGGACTGTTGGTCACCTCTTCGCAGTCCATATCCAGGGCACACAGCTGCGCCCACAGTTCGGCAAAGTCGCCGTCACTCACCTCCATGCCCAGCAACACCCGGCCCGCCGCGGCGCCGTGGTTGCGGTAGTGGAACAGGGAGATGTTCCAACGGCTGCCCAGATCGGTCAGAAAGCGCTCCAGCGCGCCGGGCGCTTCGGGGAAGCGCACCTGAAACAGGCGCTCATCCAGCGGTTCCGGCGGCATTCCGCCGACCATGTAGCGGACATGCAACTTGGCGGTTTCGTCCCCGGAGAGATCCTCGTGGGGATACCCCGCCTCGGTCAGGGCGGTGCGGATCGCCCCCAGCTCTTCAGGCGATTTCAGCCGGATGCCGACAAACACGTTGGCCCGATCCCGGCCGGACAGGCGGTAGTTGAACTCGGTGATCAGGCGCCGCCCCAGCAGGCGGCAAAACTGCAGAAACGCGCCCTGGCGCTCGGGAATGGTGACCGCCAGCACCGCCTCTTTGCCCTCCCCCAGTTCACAGCGCTCGGAAACGTAACGCAGGCTGTGAAAGTTGACGTTGGCGCCGGACAGGATCGCCGCCAGATTCTGGCCTTCACCGCCCTCGGCGCAGTAACGTTTCAGCCCCGCCAGGGCCAGCGCCCCGGCCGGTTCGGCGATGGCCCGGCGATCCTCGTAGATGTCCTGCACCGCCGCGCAGATCTCGTCGCTGTTGACGGTGATCACCCCATCAACGCAGTGACGGGCCAGCTCAAAGGGGGCGTCGCCAATGCGCTTGACCGCCACCCCGTCGGCAAACAGTCCCACCCGGGAGAGGGTCACCGGCGCGTCGGCATCCAGCGCGGCTTTCAGGCACGCGGCGTCGTCCGGCTCCACCCCATAGACTTTGATGTGCGGGGCCAGCGCCTTGAGGTACGCCGCGATCCCGGCGATCAGGCCGCCGCCGCCCACCGGCACAAACACCGCGTCCAGATCCCGTTTCTGCTGCAGCAGTTCCTGACCCACGGTGCCCTGACCGGCGATCACCGCGGCATCGTCAAAGGGCGCCACCATGGTCAGCCCCTCGCGGTCACTCAGTGTCTGGGCATGCTGGTAAGCGGCGTCGAAATTGTCGCCGTGCAGCACCACTTCGCCCCCGTGGCGGCGTACCGCTTCCACCTTGATCTCCGGTGTGGTCTGGGGCATCACGATCACCGCGCGGATCCCTTTGGCCGTGGCCGCCAGGGCTACCCCCTGGGCGTGGTTTCCTGCCGATGCCGCCACCACCCCTGCCCGCGCCTGGGCGTCGCTGAGGCTGTGGATCTTGTTGTAGGCACCGCGCAGCTTAAAGGAGTGCACCGGTTGCTGATCTTCCCGCTTGAGCCAGACGGAGCGGCCCAGACGATGAGAGAGGCGGTTGAGCGGGTCCAACGACGTCTGCACCGCCACATCGTAAACCGGGGCAAGCAGGATCTGGCGCAGCGTCTGCTGCACCAGGCTGTCGGGGCTCAGGCCACTCATTCGAACCCCTCCAGCTTACTGAGATCGCGCACCGCGCCCTTGTCGGCGCTGGTGGCCAGGTGGGCGTAAGCTTTCAGCGCGGGGGAGACCTGGCGCTCGCGGTTGGGCCGGTAGCGGCAGCTTTCGGCACGGGTTGCCAGCACCTCGTCGGACACCTGCAGGGCCAGGGTGCGGCCGGGGATGTCGATGGCGATAAGATCACCCTCCTCGACCAGCGCAATCATCCCGCCGCTGGCCGCTTCCGGCGACACGTGGCCGATGGAGAGCCCGGAGGTGCCGCCGGAGAAGCGGCCATCGGTGATCAGCGCGCAGGCCTGCCCCAACCCCATCGATTTGAGGTAGCTGGTGGGGTACAGCATCTCCTGCATCCCGGGGCCGCCTTTCGGGCCTTCGTAGCGGATCACCACCACGTCCCCCGCCTGAACCTCGCCGCCGAGGATGGCACTGACCGCGGCATCCTGACTGTCATAAACCCGCGCCGGGCCGGTGAAAGTCAGGCAGGATTCCGGTACGCCGGCGGTTTTCACCACACAGCCGTCCGGCGCCAGATTGCCAGAGAGAACCGCCAGGCCGCCGTCCTGGCTGTAGGCATGGTCGATGTCCCGAATGCAGCCGTTTTGCCGGTCCACGTCGAGGGTGGGCCAACGGCAATCCTGGGAAAACGCCTGGGTGGTACGGACCCCGGCCGGTCCCGCCCGGTAAAACTCCGCCACGCTGGCGCAGGGGGCGTTGGCCACATCCCGCTCCGCCAACACCGCCGCCAGCGACTGCCCCGCCACGTGGGGCACCTGGGTGTGGATCAGCCCGCCCCGGGCCAGTTCGGAGAGCAGCGCCATTACGCCGCCCGCCCGGTGGACGTCTTCCATATGGTATTTCGGGGTGGCAGGCGCCACCTTGCACAAGTTGGGCACCTTGCGGGAGAGGGCATCGATGTCTGCCATGGTGAAGGGCACCTGCCCCTCCTGCGCCGCCGCCAGCAAGTGAAGAATGGTGTTGGTCGAACCGCCCATGGCGATGTCGAGGGCCATGGCGTTCTCAAACGCCGCCCGGTTGGCGATGCCACGGGGCAGGGCGCTCTCATCCTCCTGCCGGTACCAGCGGTGGCACAGCTCGACGATGCGCCGTCCCGCTTCCAGAAACAGGCCTTTGCGATCGGCGTGGGTGGCCAGCAGGGAGCCG
>CAZWED010000394.1:0-1468 GCA_964632645.1 uncultured Ferrimonas sp.
CTTTGTTGGCAAACAGATGGGGATCACTGATCTGGGCCAGGCGGATCACCCCATTCTCATCCTTGGGGGTGAGGGTATCCACACAGATGGTCACGTTTTCCGACTCTCCTCGCTCCGATTGATGGTCAGCCATTCTCGTTGTTTGAATTGTTCCAATAGCTCCGCAAGGAACAGATTTACCTGAAATTTTTCATTCGGCTGCAGCATATGATCATTCGGATAGTCATACACTGGCAGCAGCCTTGGGGTCTGTTGGCTGCTTAACACTTCGGCCAATCGCGCGTCATGATACAGTCGGATGCTCATTTTTGGCACCGTTACGTGGGGAATGGGGTCAGAAATTCGCTCTAGCTCCAATAATTCGGTGTAGGGTGTGCGCTCCAGCACACGGATGCGCAGCTGCACCGACTCACGTTGATGTTGCCAGATGTAGGGGCCCTCACCCTGGATCCGGCTGGCCCGGGCAAGCAGACGTTGCAGCGCGGTGTAATTCCGCCCGCAGATCCCAAGAAAGCGTTTTAAATCGGGGACGTAACGCCGGTTCATCCGGACTGGGACCCAAACAGGGCTTCCCGTTTCAGTGCCAGCCACTGCAATCCGAGAATGGTGCTGGCGTTGTCGATGGTGCCCTCCTCCACCCAGGCCATCGCCTTCTCGCGGCTGACCACGTGACGGAGGATGTCTTCGTGTTCGTGGTCCAGGCCAAACCGCGCCTCACCACTCTCCGGCGCCCGGATCTCGGCCAGATAGAGGTAAAGCCGTTCCGAGCAGCCTCCGGGGCTGGGCAGGTAACTGTAGAGAAAGGTCAGGGTTTGCGCGGTCAGGCCGGTTTCCTCTTCCAGCTCGCGCCGGGCCACCGCCTCGGGCGCTTCGCCGTCTTCGATGATGCCGGCGGGCAGTTCGAGTAACCAGGGGGTCTTACTGGTTCGGGCGGCGGGCACCCGAAGCTGTTCAACCAGGATGATCTGATCTGTCACCGGGTCGTAGGGCAGCACCACCACGGCGTCACCGCGTTCAAACACTTCCCGCCGAACCGGCTCGCTCCATTGCCCGTCAAATCGCTGATGACGGAAGGTCACCGCCTCCATGGCGAAGAACCCCTGAAAAAGGGGTTCGCGCTCCAGGATGACCAATTCGGATTTCCCGTACTTATGTACCCGACTTTTCGACATTTTTCCTCGGTTATTTATCTCTCATTCAGCCAGATTTATATGTGTTCTGTTACACTTAGCGAGTCAATTTACGTTGACTTAACCGCCAGTGATTCAGTTAACTATCGCTGTCAAAGTCATCGTCGTCTAGGGGAACTCGCGGGGTCCCGCCAACTTTTCAGCCAGCCTGCCCTCAGGCGGGCTCGTTTTTGTGAAGAATTTAAGGATAAGGAATGAACTTCAAACTGCGTTCCGTCTGTCTGGCTGTCGGCCTGGTATCCGCCTCCTACGCCGCACAAGCCGACGATCTGCTGCAA
>CAZWED010000394.1:1478-2790 GCA_964632645.1 uncultured Ferrimonas sp.
ATCAGCAAGCCCTCTCCAAGGACCCCATTCTGCTTCAGGCCAAGGCAAACCGCGATGCTGCCTATGAGGCAATCGGTGAAAGCCGTGCCAACCTGCTGCCGCAGATCAATGCCACCCTGGGTTACAACAACACCTTCTACAACCGTGAAGTCGATAGCCGGGAAGATGACGGCTTTAATGCCGGCCTGTCCCTGAGCCAGAGCATCTACAACCACGCCAACTACGTCAATCTGGACCTGACCAAGCAGGCCGCCAGCCAGGCGGAACTGGGCTACAACCTGCAGGTTCAGGGCTTGATCGTACGGGTGTCCCAGGCTTATTTCGATGTGTTGTCCGCCCAGGACAACCTGGATTTCGTTCAGGCCAACAAGCGCGCCATCGAACGTCAGCTGGAACAAACCAAGCAGCGTTTTGCCGTGGGCCTGACCGCCATCACCGATGTGCACGAAGCCCAGGCTCAGTTTGACCTGGCCGTGGCCAACGAGATCCAGGCCCAGAACAACCTGGAGAACAGCTACGAGGCGCTGCGGGAGATCACCGGCATCGCGCATGACGATCTGAACGTGCTCGACACCGTTCGTTTCAGCCCGAGCCAGCCGACCCCGACCAGCCATGAGCAGTGGCTGACCATCGCCGAAGACACCAGCCTGCAGCTGCTGATCGACCGCCTCGGTGTGGAGATCGCCAAGCAACAGATCAGCCTGGCCAAAACCGGTCACCTGCCCAGCGTTGGCCTGACCGCCAGCTACAACGAGAACGCGGAGTTCACCAACACCCCGGACAACGGCGAAGGTTCCGTTGGGGTTCAGGTGCAGATCCCGATCTTCTCCGGTCTGGCGGTATCCAGCCAGGTGAAGCAGGCCCAGTACAACTTTGTCGGTGCCCAGCAGAGCCTGGAAGAGACCCATCGCAACGTGGTGCGTAACCTGCGTGCCAGCCTCAACAACGTGAACGCTTCCATCAGCTCCATTCGCGCCTTTGAACAGTCCGTGATCTCCGCCGAGAGCGCACTGAAGGCGACCGAAGCGGGCTTCGAAGTGGGCACCCGTACCATTGTTGACGTGCTCAACTCCACCCAGCAGCTGTACAGCGCCAAGCAGCAGCTCTCTGATGCCCGTTACGGTTACATCAACGCGGTTCTGGCCCTGAAACAGGCCGCCGGCACCCTGTCCGAAGAGGATGTGGTGATGATCAACCAGGGCCTGCGTCAGGCCACCGCCGCCGACAGCGACGGTGACACTAAGCAGTAAGCGTTCGAGCACAAAAAACCCGCCATCCGGCGGGTTTTTTTATGCGCGTTGCAACGCGAGGC
>CAZWED010000395.1:0-2782 GCA_964632645.1 uncultured Ferrimonas sp.
GCTTCTCCCTGGTGGAAGTGCAGGAAAGCCCGTCCGCGTTCCTTGGCGGGATGGCCGGCTCCGTCATGCCGATCGCCGTATCGCACGGTGAAGGGCGTGCCGAGTTTGCCAACCTGGAGGCCTTCCAGGCGGCGGACAGCTCCGGCACCGTGGCGCTGCGCTACCTCAACCACCGTGGTCAGATCGCCACCACCTATCCGGCGAACCCCAACGGCTCTCCGGCGGGCATCACCGGCCTGACCACCACCGACGGTCGTGCCACCATCATGATGCCGCACCCGGAGCGGGTATTCCGTACCGTGGCCAACTCCTGGCACCCGGACGGCTGGGGCGAAGACAGCCCCTGGATGCGGATGTTCCGCAGCGCCCGTGTGACCCTGGGATAACCGGTCACGCTGCAAAAAAGCCCCGCAATGCGGGGCTTTTTTTATGGCTTACAGCAGCGCCATCTGGGCGGTGCCCTGGGGCCACAGCGGGCCGCTGGGGGCGGCGGGGCGGGTCAGCAACTCGGTGACACCGGGTAGGGCGCCAAGCTGGCTGCGCAGTGTGTGGTGCAGGGCGTCGTCGGCGCAGGCACCGCAAAAGCGCCGGCCCTCCAGCAGGGCGCTTTCCGGTATCGCACTGTCGCTGCAAAAGGGGTCGATCACCAGTTGTCCTGGCTGACTGCTTTGCGCCATCAGCAGGGAGAGCAGCGCCCTCGGCTTGCTGTTGCCACTGGCGGGGAAGCTGAGCAGCTCACTCTGGCTGGGGTCGTTCAATGGCCGCTGCCCCTTCTCAAACAGGCAGATCCAGCGCACCTGGCTGCGGTAGGTGCGCCCCGCGCGACTGCGCTGCTGGTCCCACACCAGCACAGTCTGAAAGCGGAATCCCGCCGCTTCCGCCAGGGGTTTCACCACGAACAGCGCCTCCTGGCCGCAGAACAGGTAGAAGTGGGTGTTGGGTTTGAGCACCCGGTACAGCTGCTCAAACAGCCCGGGGTAGGGGTCGTTGGGGAAGATGGCGAACCACTGGTTGCGCGCCGAGCGGGCGTTTTTCAGCTGGGTGGCAATGGCCGGTGCCCGGCGTGGGGTGGGCAGTTCGGTCACCACCAGATCGACGGAATGGCGTCCCAGGGTTTTCAGCCAGGCGACCGCCTGGGCGTGGCTCAATTGAAAGGTGCTCATACCATTGTCTGTATAAAATAACAGTGCTGGATATGTATACAGTCTTTGGGCCGGTGGCGTCAAGTTCACCGGTTAACCGCCGGTGCGCTGCCGGGCGGCGCCTTCCCATATGGACAAAAAAACGCCCCGATATCGGGGCGTTGTCAATAAGGGGCGATGCCGGCGCCTGGCGTCAAATCAGATCCTGCTTCAGGCAGTGCAGCAGGGCTTTGAGGCTGGCGGGGGCCAACGCGGCGGCCCGCTCCGGGCTCCAGCCCACCACCGGATTGGGCAGGGCAGCGTTGTCCTTAAAGGGCATCTCCAACGTCATGGCGAGGCAGTTGAAGTGCTGGGCAATGAAGTTGCTGCCGATGTCCAGATTGGCTTCACCCGGCTTGTCCACCTCGTAGCCGTACTCGGTCTGGAACTCCGGGCTGGCGGCGGCCAGGGCCAGTTTGAAGGTGTCCAGCTGGGTTTGCTTCTGCATCGACCAGCCGGGGATCCCTTCGGCGCCGGCAATGAAGTTGTAGGGCAGCCCTTCGTCGCCGTGCACGTCAAAGAAGAAGTCCACGCCGGTTTGTTCCATCTTCTGCCGCACGTGATAAACCTCGGGGCTGGTTTCCAGGCTGGGCTGGCGCCAGGCGCGGTTGAGGTCGGTGCCGTGGGCGTTGTGACGCAGGTGGCCACGACGGCTGCCGTCCGGGTTCATGTTGGGCACCAGGTAGAACACGCACTGGTCGAGCAGGGCGCGGCTGACCGCATCGGTGTCGTCCAGCAGCGCGTCGAGGCAGCCTTCCATCCACCACTGGGCCATGGTTTCACCGGGGTGCTGGCGGGCGATGATCCAGCAGGCTTTTTTGCCGTCGCCGGGGGTGCCAATCCGCAGCAGATCGAGGCTTTGGCCATCCGGCGTCAGGCCCAGGCACTGGTACTCGACCCGGTCATCATCCTGGCAACCGGCGATCAGGTCACGGTGGCGCTCGGCGGGGTAGGGGGCAAAGTAGGCGTAGTAAACCAGGTTGCGCTCCGGCGTGTGGACCAGAGTCAGGGTGTTGCCGTCAAACTCGGTCTCGACACGGAACCAGGTATCGCGGTCATAGCTGGCCACCGCCTGGTAGCCCTGCCAGCCGTCCTGGTAGGCGGCCTGACCGGCGTTGGTCAGCTTGAGGCGGCAGTCCTGTCCGGCAGCCCCGTGCAGGGCAAAGTGGAACCACTGGAACTTCGTGGTGTTGTGGTCCGGGCGAATGGTGAGCTGGATGTCCTGTGCATCCTGGCAGGACGCCACGTCGATGTTTCCGCTGTCAAAAGCGCTGGTGATATGCACGCTGGCTCTCCTTGTCCGTTTTTTAGGGGAAAGCGTCATGGTGGCGAGGGGGCGGATTCAGATCAAGCGATAAAAAAAAGCCCCCCCGAAACGGGAGGGCACTTGCCAAGACGATCCGGTTTTGCAGGGAACCGCAATCGAGTGTGATGGAGACGGTGGATCGCGTCCGGCACGAATTCGGAAGAACAAGCAAGGGACGGAACCTTGGCTTATTTGTAGATCCGATATGGCTGTTAAATTACTGCCACAGCGCAATGGCGAACATACCTCGAACGGGATAGATACGGGGCCGCGTTGACTTGGATCAATATCGACT
>CAZWED010000396.1:0-2772 GCA_964632645.1 uncultured Ferrimonas sp.
GAACCTGAGAGGTCAGACGGTTGGAGATCTGCAGGCCGGCGGCGTCATCCTTGGCGGAGTTGATGCGCAGACCGGAAGAGAGACGCTCCATGGATTGCTGCATATTTGCACTGGAGGTGTTCAGGTTACGCTGGGCCGTCATGGAAGTGACGTTGGTATTTACGGTAATGGCCATAACCAAAGGTCCTCTTTCGCTGTTTGGCCTTCCCTAATGCGGTGCCGGCCATATCAAACACTCAACCTGTTTATCGCCACAACCCCACTTTGCTTTAACGCTTTTTTGATGTTTTTATCAAACTGCTGATCTAAAAGCGTTTTTTGCGACACGCCAGCAACACAACCGGCACAAAAAAACCGACACGCCGTGTCGGTTTTTATCGTTAAAAATTCGAAGGTTACAGGCGGATGCCACCGTCCACTTCCACCACCCGACCACTGAAATAGTCGTTGGCCAGGATAAACTCCACCGCATGGGCCACCTCGTCGGGCTGCCCAAGACGCCCTACCGGCACCATTTTTTCCAGTCGTTCAAGGGCTTCCGGCTTCATCGCTGCGGTCATGTCGGTGGCGATCACCCCCGGGGCAACGGCACCGGTGCGGATGCCGAACCGGGCCAGTTCCTTGGCCCAGGAAACCGTCATCGCCACCACGCCAGCCTTGGACGCGGAATAGTTGGTCTGCCCCATGTTGCCGGAACGGGCCAGCGACGAGATGTTAATGATCACTCCGGCGTGGCCGGATTCGATCATCAGGGCCGCGGCCTCGCGACCACAAAGGAAGGTGCCGGTCAGGTTAACGTCGATCACCGACTGAAACTGGGCCAGCGACATCTTGTCCGCCACCTTGCCCTCTTTGGCTTTGATCAGCAGCCCGTCGCGCAGCAGGCCGGCGTTGTTGATCAGCACGTCCAACGCGCCAAAATCCCGGCGGATGGCATCAAAGGCGCCCTCAACCTGGGATTCATTGGTGATGTCCAGCGTGTAGCAGCGGGCCTGAATGCCCTCGGCGGCCAAAGTGCTGACCGCGCTTTCCAGCTGCTCACCATTGATGTCCAGCAGGGCCAGACGGGCCCCCTGCCGGCCCAGTCGCTGGGCCATGGCCAGACCCAGCCCCCGGGCGCCACCGGTGATCGCCACGATCTTGTTATTGAGTTCCATATCCGTGTCCTCGCCTGGCGTCAGGCGTCCTTTTCAAACTGTTCAAAAATGCTGGAGAAATCCCGCTTGCCGTTGCCCGCTGCCGCGTGCATGCGGTAGAGGCTGGTGGCCAATGCCCCCATCGGCGTGGCACTGCCGCTCTGGGTGGCGGTCTCCATGGCCAGACCCAGGTCCTTGGCCATCAGGTCCACCATAAAACCGCCCTGGTAACCGTTGCTGGCCGGCGCGGCCTCCATCACCCCGGGGCAGGGGTTGTACTTCTCGAGGGTCCAGTTGCCGCCGGAGCTGACTTTCATGATCGCCGACAGCACCTTGGGATCGAGGCCATGATGACGGCCCAGTTGCAGTGCTTCACTGGTGCCCACCATCAGCACGGAGAGCAGCATGTTGTTGCAGATCTTCGCCACCTGTCCGGCGCCGTGCCCGCCGGCGTGGAAGATGTTGGCGCCCATCTGGGCCAGAACCGGCCTGGCCGCTTCAAAACCGGCGTCGCTGCCGCCGCAGATAAAGGTCAGGGTGCCCGCCGCCGCTCCCGCCGTGCCACCGGACACCGGGGCATCAACGAAGTCCAGCCCCTTGGCAGCGGCCGCTTCCGCCACCGCCACTGCGCTGGCAGCATCGATGGTGGAGCAGTCGATCAGCAGCGTATCCGCGGCCACGGTGTTGATGATCCCTTCGTCCCCCAGATAGAGGCTGCGCACGTGCTTGCCCGCCGGCAGCATGGTGATCACCACATCGGCGCCGGCCACGGCCCCACAGACGTTGTGGCAGGCAAACGCGCCCGCCTCGGCCAGGGCGTGCACGGCTTCCTGGTTGAGGTCAAAAACGCGAACGCTGCGACCGGCCTTTACCAGGTTGCGGGCCATCGGCCCCCCCATGTTGCCCAGGCCAATAAATGCGATGGTGGTCATGATTGGATCTCCGTCAGATCGGCCAGGGGATGGTTATCCCATGGACTGGTTAACATCTGGGCCATCAGCGAAGCCGGTACCGACGCGATGTCGGGATAGCGCCACTGAGGTTGCCCATCCTTGTCAATCAGGAGAGCCCGAACGCCCTCCACAAAATCGCCCAGTTCGGCGCAGCGCACGGACCAGACCAGTTCCCTCTGGAACACGGTTTCCAACGGCAGATCGCCGCAGCAGGTGAGCTGGTGCCACACCAGATGCGCGGTGATGGGGCTGCCCGCCAGGAAGCTCTTGCGGGCGCGCACCAGCCACTTGGCGTCGGTATCCAGCGCGGCCATCCGTTCCGCGATCAACTCCAGACTGCTGCCTGCCATCAGTTCATCGATCTGGGCCTGGGCTTCGTGCAACACGCTGTGCGGCATCTGTGGCAGGTCCTGCTCCTCAAGACCGCGCAGATAGCCACTGAGCAAGTCGTGGTTGGTTCGCACATCGTCCTGCCAGCCGAGGGTAAGCAGGGTTTGCAGCAGCGACGCCCGCCGCTCGCTGGACACCAGGTGATCCGCCAGCCCGACGTAGCGCACGTCGGCGCCGTTCATGCTGTATCCGGTCAAGCCGAGGAAACGGCCACAATGGCCCGGCATGCGGTTGAGGAACCAGGTGCCGCCCACATCCGGATACAGACCAATGGTGATCTCCGGCATGGCGAT
>CAZWED010000397.1:0-2762 GCA_964632645.1 uncultured Ferrimonas sp.
ATGGCGTCCTGCCAGATCACGTTGATGTACGCCTTACCGGCCCAGTCGGCGGACAACCCCTGAGGCAGCGGATGGGCCGCCAGGTAGTCGTCGACGTGGGCGATGACGTCGTTCATGTGCTGGTTGTCGCCGGAGGTGAGCTGCAGCCAGATCAGGCCCTGGCGGTAGTCACGGCTGACGAAGTGCCAGAGGTCCTGCGGCCGGTGGGAGGACTGGAATTGCAGCAGCGTCTGGGCCACGCCGGCGGCGGTTTGCGGCAGCGCGAAGTCGCTGTCTTGGCCGGAGTGCAGTTCGCGGTTCACCGTTTTGACGATGTCCGGCAGGGCGTTGGATTTGCCCACCAGGCCACTTTGGTTGAGGTCCGCCTGCAGTTCGGCCATCCAGGCCAGCAGAGCGGGGTCGAGGAAGCGACGGCTCTGCTCGGTCAGGGTTTCCAGTTTCGGCATCAGCGCGTCAATGGCGTCCACCTGGGCGTCGGTGTCGGCGTCAAAGGCCGCGTCATCCAGGCGACTGAGCAGGGACGCCAGGGACTGGCCATCGGCCTGGTTCAGCAGCGCTTCCGCTTCGGCGTCGTTGGGCAGGGCGTTGGCCAGCAACTGCTGAAGCTCACGCTTGGTGTTGCCGTCCAGCAGCGGTTGGTCATCGGTCAGCACCAGATAGGCGTCGTAGGTGCCGGCAAAGTGCTCGTTGAGTGCCTTGTCGGCGATGCGGATCTCATGGTCTGCCTTGAACCAGCGCACCGGGTTGTCGTTGATCTGGATCTTGCCAATGCCCACGGCGGAGAAGCCAAGAACCAGCAGGGCGACGATGACGATGGGCTTGGCCTGGCGCACGCTGAAGCGGCCAACGCGGGGCAGCAGGCGGGCCAGCAGGCCACTGTGTTCCGCTTTGCCGTGCAGGCGGGCCTGCATCTTGTCCAGGGTGGCGGGCTTCATCCGCACCACGTAAGCGGGCACCAGCAGCACACTCAGCAGGAAGGCCAGCAGGATGCCGCTGCCGACGAAGGCGCCGAAAATCTGCACCGGCGGGATCGGGGTCAGCATCAGTGAGTAGAAGCCCACGGCGGAGGTGATGGAGGTGAACAGCATGGGATTGAACAGGTCCGCCATCACTTCGCCGATGACCGCTTTGGGGTTGTCACCGGCGCGGTAACGGTCGGTAAAGTCGCTCATGATGTGGACCGAATCCACCACCGCAATCGGCATCAGGAAAATGGCGATCATCGAGGACATGATGTGCACGGTATAGCCCATGCCAATCAGGGTGCCCATGGTGGCGATCACGGTGGCCATCGCCACCATCATCGGCGCAAGCACCAGCGGGATGCTGCGGAAGAAGAACCACATAAGGGCGAAGATCATCGCGCCGGCCAGCGGGGCGGAGATCGCCATCTGCACGAACATCTCGTGGCCAAACTGGTTTTCCGCCACCGGCAGGCCGGTCAGGTAGTAGGTGTCCTGCGGCGCCAACTCGGCGATCAGGCCACGGATCGACTCGGCGACCTCGTAGCTGTCGTCTTTGTTGTAGAGGGGCACATAGATGGCGGCGGCTTTACCGTCGCCGGAAACCAGGGTGTTGTTCAGCAACGGCAGGCGGGCCACGGCGTCCGCAATGGCGTCGGACGCGGCCTGGGTTTGCGGCGCGTCCTTCATCAGGTATTCAAAGCGGATGGTGCCGGGCCCCTCCTGAGTAATGTTGTCGGAGGTGGAGAGCGCCATCAGGTCGGCTTTGACCACCGGCTCCAGCTTGAGAATGGCGTCGGTCAGCTGATGCATGGTGGCCAGGGAGTCGGGGTTGAAGATGCCATTTTCCGCCACGGCACCCACCACCATGCTGTCGTACAGCGCGAAGTCGGTTTTGATCTGGTTGTGGAACACCCGGGCCGGGTCATCCGACGGCAGCATGTTTTCCGGATCGGTGTCGATCTGAATGTTGGGGATCAGGGCGGCGGTCGCCAGCACCAGGGCCCAGATGAGGGCATAGACGGTGCGGGGGCGCTCGGTAGCGAAGCGGATCAACCCGGCTTTCATGTGCTCTCCAAGATGGCAGGTTATCAGTGTGTTTGATCCTACTTTAGAGAAATCTAATTTTCAAGCATTAGAAAAATCTAATTTAAGGGCCCGGAGCGGTATGAAAAGCTTTTGGACAGACTGCCCCAGATGAATTTCAGGACAGCTTGGGGAAAGGTGCAACCGATTACTGGATAAGTGCGACCATTTGTCGCAGAAGGTGTAGGAAAAGCCATAAAAAAGGGGGCCATCTGGCCCCCTTCTTCCTGGTCCGTCGATCAGAACTTGTGGCTGAACTGCACGGAGTAGTAGTACGCACCGGATTCGGTGGTGGCGTTAACCGGACCCACGATGGCGCTGGTTTCGATCAGGTCAACCTCTTCGCCCATTACGTAGGCAAAGCCGAAGTCGATGGTGGACTTGGGCGTCAGGTTGTAGCCCACACCGGCGGTAAACCACTGGCGGTCGGAATCCGGGATGGAGATGGAGCTGATCTCGTCCACTACGCCCTGGTCGTAGGCGTAACCGGCGCGCAGGGTCCACTTGTCGTTAACGGTGTAGGTACCGCCCAGGCTCAGGAACCAGGAGTCTTTCCACTTGTACTCTTTCAGTGCCACGTCACCCACCGGGATCAGCGGAGCGTCCGGGTTGCCCACGATGGTGCCGGTGCCGTCTTTCGCGGTGATCTGGTGGAAGTTGCTCCACTGGGTCCACTGCGCGGTGTAGTGCATGGCGAACTGGTCGGTCAGCTGG
>CAZWED010000398.1:0-2761 GCA_964632645.1 uncultured Ferrimonas sp.
CTGTAGAGGGAGTCGCCTTCGTTCAGCAGGCCCGCTTCCAGCAGCAGTTGCTCCACCTTCTCCTGGCCGCGCTCGGTCATGTGAACCTGCTTGGCCTTCTCATCGACGCTGTAGTCGCCTTCACCGGTGTACTCCTCGGTGTCCTCTTTGTCCTGACGGATCAATTTGGGGATCAGGGTGTTCACCTGAATGTAGAGGGCGGAGCTGTCTTCGGCGGCGCCGGAGATGATCAGAGGGGTACGGGCTTCATCGATAAGGATGGAGTCCACTTCGTCCACCACCGCATAGTGCAGGTCGCGCTGTACCCGCTCAGGGGCGGAGAACGCCATGTTGTCGCGCAAGTAGTCGAAGCCGAATTCGTTGTTGGTCCCGTAGGTGATGTCGGCGTCGTAGGCGGCTTTCTTGTCCGCGTGGGACAGGCCGGCAACGTTGATGCCCACGGTCATGCCGAGGAATTCGAACAGCGGACGGTTCCAGTCGGCGTCACGACGGGCCAGGTAGTCGTTCACGGTGATCACGTGAACCCCTTTGCCAGTCAGGGCGTTCAGGTAAACCGGCAGGGTCGCGGTGAGGGTTTTACCTTCACCGGTGCGCATCTCGGCGATGCGGCCGGACTGCAGCACCATACCGCCGATCAGCTGCACGTCGAAGTGGCGCATGCCAAACACGCGCTTGGACGCTTCACGTACGGTGGCAAAGGCTTCGGGTAAGACAGAATCCAGGGGGGCGCCGTCGGCCAAGCGTTGCTTGAACTCCTCGGTTTTCTGCTTCAACTGTTCGTCGCTCAGCGCTTCCCAGTCCGCTTCCAATGCGTTGATTTGGGCAACCACCTTTTGCAGCTGCTTGAGAGTACGTTCGTTCTTGCTACCAAAAACCTTGGTTAGGAGTTTTCCAAACATTGCCTTACGTCGCTACTGAATTACGGCAGGCGCCGGCTAAAACGCCGGCGCCCTGAATATTATCTACCAAGGATCCCCTAACTTCTGGGCTTGCGATACACATACCGCGCAGGATCCACCTGTTGTTCGTTGAGCATTACCTCGTAATGCACATGGGGGCCTGTAGAGCGACCGGTATTCCCGATCAGCGCGATGGTTTCCCCCTTGGCCACGACCTGGCCAAGCTCCACCAGATTCTCCTTATTATGCCCGTAACGGGTTTTCATGCCGTTACCGTGGTCAATCTCTACCAGATTGCCATATCCGAACATGGTGCCGGAGTAGGATACCACTCCCGCGCCCGTTGCGATCACCTGTCCGCCTTCTGGTCCGGCAAAATCCAATCCGCGGTGAAGCGTGCGGCGCCCGTTAAAGGGATCGTTACGGTATCCGAACGACGAGGACTGCCAGCCTTTCTCCAGCGGACGGCCAGTCAGGTAGGTGTCGTCTTCGATATGGTGATTGCGTTCGACAGTTTCAAGTAGGGCAAGCTGATCATCGGCTCTTTCGAGTCGAAGCATCATCTGCTCCATCTCTTCCAGCAGTAAGCTGAGTTCCACTTTTTCGGAGGGTTCGGCGCCACCACTGCCCAGGCCAACCTCGCTGTCGAAGTCGAACTGTTCCGCCAGTTCAACCCGGTCAGCGACGGCCATCCCCAGGGATTCGATGCGGTTCATGCGGGCTTGCATGCGGCCCAGACGGGCGGCCAGCAGGGAGAGTTGCGCTTCGGTGCGGTCCCGCAAGACGGCGATTTGGTTCTGGTGATGCTCGGTGGAAGCGGAGGCGGCGGCCAGCTGGTGTTCAACGGTGGAGACATCCTCCTTCGCCTGCCACCAGAGGGTGACGCCAGCGGCGATCAGCACAACGGGCGCCAGCAGCCAGCGTTTTCCCGGCTCATAACGGCGTACACCGTGCTTTCCACGAATAAAGACTGTTACACTCATGGCCTGTTCGTTTGAGTTATATTCCCTGAAATGAAGTCCAAGCCTCAGGATCTTGCGGCACTGATGGGTCAGCGATTTTCGCAGATCCAGGACAAGTCCGGTGCCCTGGCCAAACTCCACCAACATCTGCTTGAGATCCTGGATCCGGCGGTGCGGCCCCACTGCGCGGTATCGAACCTGCGCGATGGCGTTCTGGTGGTTGGCGTCAGCTCTGCAGCCTGGGCAACCCGGCTGCAGTACCAGCGGTTGGAACTGCTGTCAGAACTGAGGGGCAAAGGGTTTCCCATGCTCACCAGTATCGAGTTTAAAGTCAACCCGCAGCTCTCACGGTTGCAACAACAAAAACCAACGAATTCCAATCGGTTAAGTCATCAAGCGAGCGAGCACTTACAACAGCTGGCAGAGAGTATAGGCGGCGATTTAGGCGAGAAGCTGAAACGACTGGCCGCCCATGCAGGGCGGCCAGATAAGGGAACCAAGTCCGATTAGGCGGTGGCCGGAACCAGGTAGTCCATCGGCACTTCCTGGGCCTGGTCAAAGCTGACCAGCTCCCAGGCCGTGGCATCCGCCAGGACCGCACGCACCATCTGGTTATTCAGGGCGTGGCCGGACTTGTGGGCCCGGAACTCACCAAGAATGGCGTGACCCGCCAGGTACAGATCGCCGACCGCATCCAGGATCTTGTGCTTCACCAACTCATCCTTGTCGCGCAGACCGTCCGGATTCAGGATCCGGAACTCGTCCAGCACAATGGCGTTCTCCATGCTGCCGCCCAGAGCCAGGTTATTGGCCCGCAGAAACTCGATGTCCTTCATAAAACCGAAGGTACGAGCCCGGCTGATTTTGCGGCTGAAGGCCCCGGCGGAGAAATCCAGGGTC
>CAZWED010000399.1:0-2722 GCA_964632645.1 uncultured Ferrimonas sp.
CGAAAAGATGAGTTACCAGTTACCCGAGGGGATGGACCTGGCGGACTTCTCGGTGACGCCGGAAGAATCCCGCGGGCTCAAGGCCGCATTCTGGGGCTTGCTGCTGGCGCTGGGTCTGGTGGCGGCGCTGGCAATGGGTCCGCTGGCACCCTATGTCGACGACAACGGCCGCACCGTGACTCCCTACCTCAACAACGTGATCCTGCTTATCGCTCTGGTGTTTACCCTGGTCGGTGTGGCGTTCGGCGCGGCGACCGGCCGGTTCCGGGCGGTGAAGGACGTGGTGCAGGCGATGGTCAAGCAGATGAACACCATGGGGTACATCCTGGTGCTGACCTTCTTCTGCTACAACTTTCTGGGCCTGCTGGGGTACTCCGGTCTGGGCACCTACGTCACCTATCTCGGCGCCAGCTTTCTGGAGGCGCTGGGTCTGCAGCAGTTCCCGATCTTGTTGATCGTCGGCTTTATCCTGACTACGGCGGTGATCAATCTGTTCGTCGGGGGCCTGACCTCCAAGTGGATGCTGCTGGGGCCCATCTTTGTGCCGATGCTTTACCAGGTGAATCCGCAAATGACCCCGGACCTGGTGGCGGCGGCGTACCGGGTGGCAGACTCCTCGACCAACATCATTACGCCGATGATGAGTTACGCGGGGGTGATCCTGGCCTTTATGCGTAAGTACAAACCGGATCTGAGTTTTGGTGATCTGATTGCCATGATGGTGCCCTACTCGATCGTTTTCCTGATCGCCTGGAGCAGTCTGTTGGTGGCGTTCTTTACCTTTGGGATCCCTTTGGGTTTCTGATGGTTAACCTCGGGGAGCGGCGTGGTCGCTCTCCCTTTTCGCCCTCTGGGCCAGATCTGTTCCTAAGTCTCCGTTCTGAAAGTAAAAAACAAAATCCGTCGTTAGGGTGGGGGCATTTTGTGTGCCCGGTCGCACTTTTTCCTCTGGTCGCTGGGCAAAATGGCGTTCAGGTACGAAACTGCTAACAAGGCTTTGCTGAGCGACGCCTGAACGTCGATGAGGAGTGAGGATGGAGATGGCAACGGTGTGGGAGTGGGTTGGTTACGCCGCGTCTGTCGTGGTGGCGTACTCACTGATGATGTCCGACATCAAGAAGCTGAGATGGTGGAACCTGGTGGGCGCGGCCCTGTTCGTGGCTTACGGGCTGGCGATCTCCGCCTATCCGGTCGCCCTGGTGAATGGCTTTATCGTCTTTATTGACGCCTATTACCTCTACAAGATCTACCAGCACGAAGCGGCCCAGGCTTAAGGCGCCGCGTGATCAAACTCGCCCTGGCGGAGGAAGTGGTCGGTCTGAATGGCGACCGCTTCTGACAGCAGCATACTGGTGTGGGTGACCGGCAGTGTGACGTGATCGCGCATCCCTTCGATGCGCGTTTCCGGTAACAGGACCGTACCGTCGTGTTCGGTATCCGCCGGCATGCCTCCCAGCAGCTGGCCAAAGCCAAAGCCCGCATTGCCCGCCAGACTGCCCAGCGCCACATCGGTGACCCAGCGACGCTGGCCGTTGGAAAACAACCCGTTATGACCGGCGTTGCCGATGACACCGGCGAGGTGCCAGCGGGCCAGCCGGTCCGCCAGCAGCGCCCCCTGAAGGGGACTGCCCAGGGTGACCACCCGGCTGCCTTGCGGCAGCGTGCGGTTTTCGGTGTATTGATGGAGCAGAACGCCCCCCAGGCTGTGCCCCACCAGATAAGCGGGGCCCTCGGGGCGAGCGCGATCAATCCGACGAAACAGGTGCTCGGTGTCGATATTGACGCTGTTGTAGCTCAGACATTCGGTTTGCCAGCCGAGGCGATTGAGGCGCCGTGCCAGCGGCCACATCACCAGTTCATGCAGGTACAACCCGTGCAGCAATACCACCTTCTGCGTCATATCGCCCCCTTAGTCTCCACGGCCTGAGCCTAACAGCGCAGGCCGTGCTGAGTCCATGATTTTACCCGAGTTCCGGGCTGAGCAGGGTCAGGATGCCGAACACCACGAACAGGGCGGCGCTGCCCCGGTGGATCCAGGTCATCGGCAGCTTGTCGGCAGACAGTTTGCCCGCCAGCACCACCGGCACATTGGCCAGCATCATGCCGATGGTGGTGCCGCTGATCACCATCCACAGGTCATCGTATTTGGCTGCCAGCAGCACCGTCGCAATCTGTGTTTTGTCGCCGATTTCGGCCAGGAAGAACAACACGAAGGTGGCCAGGAAGGGGCCATAGCGATAGAGCGGGCTCTCTTCCGCCTCCACCTTGTCGGGGATCAGCATCCACAGGGCCACGGCGATGAAGGAACCCGCCAGCAAATATCGGCCCAGATCGCCGCTCAGCCATTCACCCAGCCAGGCACCGAAGTAGGCGGCTGCCGCGTGGTTGAGGAGGGTGGCGGCCAGAATGCCGAGACAGATCACCACGGGTCGGTGAAAGCGGGTGGCCAGAATAAACGCCAACAGTTGAGTCTTATCGCCGATTTCGGCAATGGCCACGGCCAGCGTGGAGGAGAACAGAGCTTCCATAATAGACAGGGACGGGGCGGACTGACCAATTCAACGGCACAATGAACCGCGCCGCCCCGAAAAATAGTGGGCGGGCCATTGTGCCGCGAGTCTTGCCAAGTCCTTTGGAACCGTGGTGAAACCCGGTCCGGGACCGCGACCACCATGCTCTGCGGAGCAATTATGTTGATGGCCGCCAACTTGAAGGGTAAGAG
>CAZWED010000400.1:0-2718 GCA_964632645.1 uncultured Ferrimonas sp.
GCTTCGGCGCGGGTAGCACCAAAACCCATGCGGTATACCACGTTGTCCAGACGGCTTTCGAGCAGTTGCAGCAGGTTTTCACCAGTGTTGCCCTTCAGACGAGCCGCTTCCTTGTAGTAGTTACGGAATTGCTTTTCCAGAACGCCGTAGATGCGACGTACTTTTTGCTTTTCACGCAACTGAACACCGTAGTCAGACAGACGAGCGCGACGGGCGCCGTGCTGGCCAGGTACGGTATCAATTTTACATTTAGAATCGATCGCTCGAACGCCGCTTTTCAGGAACAGGTCAGTACCTTCACGACGGCTGAGTTTGAGCTTAGGACCCAAATATCTTGCCATGTTCTTTCTCCAACAGTCCTAACGTGCGTTACACGCGACGTTTTTTCGGCGGACGACAACCGTTGTGCGGGATCGGAGTCACATCGGTGATGTTGGTGATGCGGAAACCCGCAGCATTCAACGCACGGATGGAAGATTCACGACCCGGACCCGGACCCTTCACTTCGACTTCCAGATTCTTCAAGCCGTACTCTTTTGCGATTTCAGCGCAACGCTCAGCAGCCACCTGGGCAGCGAACGGAGTGGACTTACGAGAACCACGGAAACCAGAACCACCAGCGGTAGCCCATGCCAGGGCGTTACCTTGACGGTCGGTGATGGTCACGATGGTGTTGTTGAAGGAAGCATGAACGTGGGCGATGCCGTCAGCTACCTGCTTACGTACCTTCTTACGAGTACGAGAAGGAGTTTTAGCCATTGCTTAATTCCCCTTACTTCTTGATCGGCTTACGCGGGCCCTTACGGGTACGCGCGTTGGTCTTGGTACGCTGACCACGAACAGGCAAGTTACGACGATGACGCAGGCCGCGGAAGCAACCCAGGTCCATCAGACGCTTAATGTTCATGGAGATCTCACGACGCAGGTCACCTTCAACGGTGAACTGGCCTACGACTTCACGCACCTTATCGATGGTGGCTTCGTCGAGATCTTTGAATTTTACATCTTCAGCAATGCCGGCTTCAGCGCAAATGGCTTTTGCGCGAGTCTGGCCGACGCCGAAAATGGCGGTCAGAGCAACAACCGCATGTTTATGCTCAGGAATGTTAATGCCAGCGATACGGGCCACTATAGCACTCCTACTCTCTCAATTGGTCAACTGCGAAAAGCCCGATAGGATACTCAACAGAGGACCGGTTTGCAACAACACAGGGGCTGACCATGGGCCAGCCCTGTGCGCTTGTTGGGTTTACCGGGTAATCCGATTAACCCTGACGCTGTTTGTGCTTCGGCTCAGAGCAGATAACACGTACAACGCCGTTACGTTTGATGACCTTGCAGTTGCGGCACATCTTCTTAACGGATGCACGAACTTTCATTTTGGTACTCCGTAATCGGCGACCTTAACGGCCGTAGCCCTTAAGGTTGGCCTTCTTCAGCACAGACTCATACTGAGATGACATCAGATGGGTTTGTACCTGAGCCATGAAGTCCATGATCACCACCACCATAATCAGCAGTGAGGTACCACCAAAGTAGAAAGGTACATTGGTAGTAATCATCATGAACTCCGGAACCAAGCAGATAAAGGTAATGTAAGCCGCGCCAGCCAGAGTCAGGCGGGTCATTACTTTATCAATGTAACGGGCAGTTTGCTCGCCCGGACGAATTCCGGGGATGAACGCACCACTCTTCTTCAGGTTGTCTGCCGTTTCACGGGGGTTGAACACCAGCGCCGTGTCGAAGAAACAGAAGAAGACAATCGCGACCGCGTAAATCATCACGTACAGCGGCTGTCCGGGAGACAGTGCCAGAGAAATGTCTGACAAAATGCCACCCTGGTTCTTATCGAACCACTGGGCCAGAGTGCCCGGGAACAAAATGATGCTGGACGCGAAGATCGGCGGGATCACACCAGCCATGTTCACTTTCAGCGGCAAATGAGTGCTTTGAGCGGCGAACACGCGGCGGCCTTGCTGACGCTTGGCGTAGTTTACCACGATTCGACGCTGACCGCGCTCCATAAACACCACAAAAGCGGTAATCAGGCTGACGATCACAACCAGACCGAGCAGCAGGATCAGATGCATTTCACCTTGACGCGCCTGCTCTGCCGTTTGACCGATGGCGGAAGGCAGACCGGCCACGATACCTGTAAAGATCAGGATCGAGATACCGTTACCAATACCGCGCTCGGTGATCTGCTCACCCAGCCACATCAGGAACATGGTACCAGTCACCAGGCTCACGACCGCTACAAAGTAGAAGCCGAAACCCGGATTCACCACCAGACCCGGCAGCATACTGGGCAAGCCAGTAGCAATACCGATGGACTGGAAGGTACCCAGTACCAGAGTACCCCAGCGGGTGTACTGGTTAATCTTGCGACGACCAGATTCACCCTCTTTTTTCAGCTCCGCCAGAGTGGGATGCACTACGGTCAGTAGCTGCATGATGATCGACGCCGAAATGTACGGCATGATCCCCAGGGCGAAGATAGAGGCACGTTCCAAGGCACCACCTGAGAACATGTTGAACATGCTCACGATGGTACCTTGTTGCTGCTTGAACAGTTCGGCAAGCACAGCGGCATCAATACCAGGAATTGGCACGAAAGAACCTGCCCGGAAGACGATAATCGCGCCGAGAACAAACCACAGACGCGCTTTCAACTCCGAAAGGCCCCCTTTCGCACTTTTTAACTCAAGTCCTGGCTTA
>CAZWED010000401.1:0-2714 GCA_964632645.1 uncultured Ferrimonas sp.
TCCGGGGTGCCCTCCTCCCACATCTCAACCGGAATGGAGATGTGATCGGAGTACTTGGTGATGATCTGCTTCAGTCGCCACTCATCCAGGAACGCTTTCTCCTCGTCCCGCAGGTGCAGGATGATCTCGGTGCCGCGCTCCGGCTTGTTGATGTTGGTGACGGTAAAGTCCCCTTCACCGGCGGAGACCCACTCCACACCGGCGTCGGCGCCATGACCGGCCGCGCGACTGCGGACGGTGACCTTATCGGCAACGATGAAGGCGGAGTAGAAGCCCACGCCAAACTGGCCGATCAGCTGGGAGTCTTTGGCGGCGTCGCCGGACAGCTTGGAGAAGAAGTCGGCGGTGCCGGATTTGGCGATGGTGCCCAGGTGTTCGATCACCTCGTCCCGGGTCATACCGATGCCGTTGTCGATGATGCTGAGGGTGCCGGCGTCCTTATCAACGGCCAGACGAACCCGCAGCTGGCCGTCCCCTTCATACAGGTCGGCGTTTTCCAGAGCCTTGTAGCGCAACTTGTCCGCGGCATCCGCGGCATTGGACACCAGCTCCCGCAGGAAGATCTCCTTGTTGGAGTAGAGGGAGTGGGTGACCAGTTTCAGCAGTTGGGATACTTCGGTTTGAAAGCCATGAGTCTCGGTCTGTGCAGACATGCATCTCTCCTGAAAATCACGAATTTACCTCGATGACCTCAACATGGGGCCAACCATTCGCTTTTCAAGAGGGGGGGCGCAATTTCCGCTTCAGCCGGTTGAATTTGCCACAGCGCGGAACCGGGCAACACGCTGTCCGGCGCGGGGGTGATGGTGACCAGGTCCGGCCCCAGGGGAAGGCGTCCCCCCAGGCGATCCGGCAGGCTGCCCAGGCACGCCTGGGCCTGGGTACGCTCCAGCATCCGTTGCAGCAACGGCTGGCGAGCCCCCAGGCGGCCCCGCTGAAACCTCAGCGGATTGGCGGCATCGCACAAGTAGTTTTCCATGGCCGCATTGGCGTAAGCGAGAGTGCCATTGGCCCGGACCACCGCCTGTGGCGCGCTTTGGCAGATCAGGTGACTGGCATCGAGGCGGGCGCCGATGCGTTCGTGAAGAAAGGGGGTCAGGGCCATGGCCTGACGCAAGTGGAGGGCGATCTGCTCCACGGCGCGCAGATGCTGGGCACAGAAATCACTCTGGCCCTGGCAGCGGTAGAGGCCCAGCAGATGATGGCCGTGCTCGGTGCTCAGGATGGCCCCCACGCTGTAGTAGCAATCCAGCGCCCGGAACACCTCCGCCAACGGCGAGGCCTGCCGGTGACGGCGAAGTTGCTCATCCAGCAGCACCACCCGGTTGCGATGGTGCCGGGCACAGCGGTACCAGGGATCGGCCCCGCGCTGGCTGAGATAGCGTTGCACCCGGTCGGTAGACAGAACGGGATCCCCGCAGGCGATCGGCAGCGCCCGATGCGCCGCAGAACGGCGGGGCAGCAATGCCAGTACCGCACCAGCCCCACCCAGGGCGCGACGGAAGGTGTTCAGCCAGTCGTACCAGCCCCCCTCAACCGCCGCATCGTATGCCCCTTCGATGATCTGGCCTAACCACTCGTCGCCCATCACACACTCCTTATGCTGGAAAGTGAAACAGCTTGACTCGGTGTACTGCCTGAATCCGGTCTTTTTTTGCCAAAGAGCGGTCACATTATCGCCATCCCGAAAGGGCGACAATGCATAAGGTTGGGCATTTTCTGTGGATAAGTTATGGAAAAGTAAAAAGGCACAGAACTGTGCCTTTTTTCATAGCGTTAGATGTCGCGCCGACCGGTAAACGAGAGCGCCAGCGTGGTGCCGTCCACGTAGCCCAGCTCCCCTCCGACGGGCACGCCGTGAGCGATGCGGCTGACGCGGATCGCCCTCTGCCGCGCCATGTCGGCGATGTACTGGGCGGTGGCGTCCCCTTCCACGGTGGGGTTGGTGGCGAGGATCACCTCTTGCCAGTCGCCCTCCGCCAGCATGCGGTCCAGCACGTCCAGACCGATCTCATCCGGGCCGATGCCGTCGAGCGGGGAGAGGTGTCCCATCAGCACAAAATAGCGGCCGTCGAACTGGCCTGATGACTCGATGGCCAGCAGGTCTGCCGGGGACTCGACAATGCAGAGCTGTCCCTTTTCGGCCCGACGCGGATTGTCACAGATGGGACAGCGGGTCTGTTCGGTGAAGGTCCGACAGTCCTGACAATGGCCCACGTCGCTCATCGCCCGGCTCAGGGCTTCACCAAGCCGCGTACCGGCGACCCTGTCCCGCTCAAGAAGCTGGAAGGTCATCCGCTGGGCGGAGCGAGGCCCCACCCCGGGCAGGCACTGAAGCGCCTTGATCAGTTCGTCAACGCGAGGACTGAATTTCATCAGAACGGCAGTTTCATGCCCGGCGGCAGCTGCATGCCACCCGTGACTTCCGCCATCTTGCTCTTCTGACCCTCTTCGATACGACGGGCAGCATCGTTGATGGCCGCGGCGATCAGGTCTTCCAGCATCTCTTTGTCGTCTTCCATCAGACTCTCGTCGATCTCCACGCGGCGTACGTTGTGGGCGCCGTTCATGGTGATCTTGACCATGCCAGCGCCGGCTTCACCGGTCACTTCCATGGCAGCGATCTCTTCTTGCACCTGCTGCATGCGCTCTTGCATCTTCTGCGCTTGCTTCATCAGGTTACCCATACCGCCTTTACCAAACATATCTCGGTC
>CAZWED010000402.1:0-2712 GCA_964632645.1 uncultured Ferrimonas sp.
AGGGATGACACCCACACAAGGAGAACGGACCATGTCGCAATTTACATTCGACGCTGAAGTCCGTACCGAGATAGGCACCGGTGCGAGCCGCCGGTTGCGGCGGGCAGAACAGTTGCCCGCAGTGTTGTACGGTGCAGACGAAGCTCCTGTGGCCATTACCCTGGACCACAACAAAGTCAACCAAGCCCAGGACCAGGAGGCGTTTTACAGCCAGATCCTGACCCTGAACATCGAAGGCAAAAAGGTGGAAGCGATCGTCAAAGCGATCCAGCGCCACCCCTATAAGCCCAAGCTGCTTCATGTCGATTTTCAGCGCGTTAAGCGCGGCGAGGCGATGAGCGCCACCGTGCCGCTGCATTTCGTTAATGAAGAGGACTCGGCCGGCGCCCGCGCCGGAGGCACCGTGATGCACCTGGTTAACGAGGTGACGGTACGCTGCCTGCCCAAGGACCTGCCGGAATTTATCGAGGTGGACACCCTCAACCTTAGCACCGGGGACACCCTGCACCTGTCGGACCTGAAACTGCCGAAGGGTGTGGAGATCCCCAACCTGGAAGCCGGTGCCGACAACGACCTGTCGGTGGTGAGCATCCAGCCGCCCAAGGGCGGCAGTGACGAGGATGATGGTGACACCGAAGCTGACAGCGAAGAGACACAAGAGTAACGGTGAGCAACAACATCCGTTTGATCGTGGGCCTGGCGAACCCAGGCCCCGAATACGCCCATACCCGTCACAATGCCGGTGAATGGCTGGTCAACGAACTGGCCCGCGCCCATAACGTGACGCTGAAAAGCGAAAGCAAATTTTTCGGTTTGACCGGACGCATCCAGTCCGGCAGCCAGGATCTGCGCCTGCTGATCCCCACCACCTTTATGAACCTCTCCGGCAAAGCCGTTGGGGCCATGGCCAATTTCTATGGTCTGGCGCCGGAGGAGATCCTGGTGGCCCACGATGAACTGGACCTCCCTCCGGGGGTCGCCCGCTTTAAGAAAGGCGGTGGCCACGGTGGCCATAACGGTCTGAAAGACATCATCCGGGCCCTGGGCAACAACAAAGAGTTTTATCGCCTTCGGATCGGCATCGGTCATCCGGGCGATCGTAACCGGGTCTCCGGTTACGTCCTGGGCAAGGCCCCGGCGCCGGAGCAACGCGCCATTGAGGAGGCCATCGATGAGGCCAGCCGCAGCATCGACATTCTGCTGCGGGATGGCATCACCAAGGCTCAAAATCGTCTTCATACCTTCACGGCCCAACCGGCCTAACTGACGTAAAGGTTAACAACACCATGGGTTTTAAATGCGGAATCGTGGGTCTGCCTAACGTGGGCAAATCCACTCTCTTTAACGCGCTGACCAAGGCTGGCATCGAAGCGGCCAACTTCCCCTTCTGTACCATCGAGCCGAACACCGGCGTGGTACCGGTGCCGGACCCGCGCCTGGATGCCCTGGCCAAAATCGTCAACCCCCAGCGAGTGCTGCCCACCACCATGGAGTTTGTGGACATCGCCGGCCTGGTAAAAGGCGCCTCCACCGGGGAAGGTCTGGGCAACAAGTTCCTGGCCAACATCCGTGAGACCGACGCCATCGGCCACGTGGTTCGCTGCTTTGAGAACGACAACATCGTGCACGTTGCCGGCGGGGTAAACCCGGCGGAAGACATCGAGGTGATCAACACCGAGCTGGCCCTGGCGGACATGGACGCGGTAGAGAAAGCCCTGCACCGTCTGGCCAAACGCGCCAAAGGCGGCGACAAAGACGCCAAAGCGGAGATGGTGGTACTGGAGAAGATCCTGCCGACTCTGGAACAGGGTGGCATGGCACGCTCCGTGGCCCTGGAGCCGGAAGAGAAAGCCCGCATCCAGTACATGGGCCTGCTGACCCTGAAGCCGACCATGTACATCGCCAACGTCAACGACGACGGCTTTGAAAACAACCCCTACCTGGACCAGGTGCGTGAAATCGCCGCCCGGGAAAACGCCGTTGTTGTGCCGGTGTGCGCGGAGATCGAATCCGAGATCGCCGAACTGGAAGACGAAGAGCGCGAAGAGTTCATGGCGGACCTGGGCATCGAAGAGCCGGGCCTGAACCGCGTGATCCGCTCCGGTTATGAGCTGCTCAACCTGCAGACCTACTTCACCGCCGGGGTGAAAGAGGTGCGTGCCTGGACCATTCCTGTCGGTGCCACCGGTCCCCAGGCTGCAGGCAAAATCCACACCGACTTCGAGCGTGGCTACATCCGTGCCGAAGTGATCGCCTACGAGGACTTCGTCACTCTGGGCGGGGAAAACGCCGCCAAGGAAGCGGGTAAGAAGCGCTCCGAAGGGAAAGACTACATCGTCAAAGATGGCGACGTGATCCACTTCCTGTTCAACGTCTGAGCACACCGCGCCGACGTGCAAAAAGCCCGGTCTGACCGGGCTTTTTTTATGTCGTTTCAGCGCCATGCCCCCGCCAATCCGGAAAAAAACACCCGCCCCCGAAGGCGACATTTTCGCCACCGCGGAGGGCGAATTGTTGGTTCTTTATCTAGTCTGACTATTTTCCACGCGAACAATCCCGATTGAAAAGATTTCGCCGCAAAAGCAGTTGACGCTGTGGGGGCAACTCAGCATAATACGCCCCGCTCCCAGCGATGGGACGCAAGAAACGATGGCTACGTAGCTCAGCTGGTTAGAGCACGGCACTCATAATGCCGGGGTCGCAGGTTCAAGT
>CAZWED010000403.1:0-2707 GCA_964632645.1 uncultured Ferrimonas sp.
ATTAAAGGTCACCTCAGGGTTTTTTCCAACACCAGTGCACTGGGAGAGTTCCTGCCTCCGGTACTAAAGCGTTATCTGTTGACTCACCCCGATGTAAACATCGATCTCAAAGAGAAGCTCAGCCATGACATCGTCCGTGCGGTTTCCGAGGGTCAGACCGACATAGGCATCATTGCCGGCAACGTACCAACCGAGGAGTTGGAGGTGATACCCTACCGGACTGAGCTGCTCACCGTTGTGGTGCCGCAAGGCCACCCGTGCGCAAACCAATCTGCCATTGCCTTCAGTGATGTTTTGGGGCTGGATTTTGTTGGCCTGCAAGAGGGCAGTGCCATCCATACCTTTTTGGAGCATAAGGCGGAAAAGCTGCTTAGCAGCCTGAAGATGCGGATTCAGGTCGGTAATTTTGAAGCGGTTTGCCGAATGGTTGAAGCCAATGTCGGGGTAGGCATTCTGCCTATGTCGGCAGCCCAACGCCATGCCAGGGTCATGCAGATTACGCCCATTCCGCTGAAGGATGAGTGGGCAAAACGGGTGCAGAATATCTGCGTTCGTCAGTTGGGTGCGTTACCGCTTTTCGCGCAGGACCTGGTCAAGTTGCTGGTCAGTGATGCCCGGCTGGCTGAATCCCGGGCCGACAGCAAAATCTGAATAGGCGCTAGCGCGCCACTCGTCGTTGCCTGACTGCCGCCGATCCTACTGGTTAGTGGAGTCCCGATTGATTGAAATCATCGGGACTTTATTTTTTGTGGAACCTTTTTTGTTCTGTTTTTTAGTACATCTGGTATCACATATATCATTTTACAGATGGTAATGCCCTAAGACAGAATTTTCTCTGCCTGGTTTGATGTTTAAAAGTCGTGCGAATCATTTATCTCCCTATTTGTTACTTTTTGACGGAGAAATAAATTGATGTCGTCACATTATCTTCAATCTGATAGAGCTGAGTTTTTCTGTGAAAATACTGGTCAGTGTGAAACGCGTTGTCGATCACAACGTTCAGGTGCGGGTTAAGGGCGATCGGAGCGGTGTCGAACTGGCTAACGCCAAAATGTCGATTAACCCCTTTTGCGAGATCGCGGTGGAAGAAGCGGTGCGCCTGAAAGAGAAAGGGGTTGCCGATGAAATCGTGGTGGTGTCCGTCGGCCCCGCAGCGGCTCAGGATACGATCCGCACCGCACTGGCACTGGGCGCGGATCGGGGCCTGTTGATTGAAACGGATGAAGAGGTGGAGTCGCTGGCGGTGGCCAGGTTGTTGGCCAAAGTGGTGGATGTAGAGCAGCCCGGGCTGGTGATTCTGGGTAAGCAGTCCATCGACGCCGATAACAACCAGACCGGCCAGATGCTGGCGGCGCTGACCGGCCTGGCGCAGGGCACCTTCGCCTCTGAAGTGAGCCTTGGCGACAACGGCATCGATGTGACCCGGGAGGTGGATGGCGGGCTGCAAACCCTCTCTCTGAGCCTGCCGGCGATCGTGACCACTGACCTGCGCCTCAACGAACCTCGTTATGCGTCACTGCCCAACATTATGAAAGCAAAGCGTAAGCCACTGGTCTGCAAAACGCCGGCGGAGTTCGGCGTGGAGGTGGTGCCCCGTCTGACAACGCTTAAGGTGGAAGCGCCCGCTGAACGCCAGGGCGGCATCCGGATGACCAGTGTTGATGAACTGGTTGAGAAGCTGAAAAACGAAGCGAAGGTGATTTAACCATGAGCATCTTGGTCATTGCAGAACACGACAATACCACCCTTAAGGCGGTCACCCTCAGCGCCATCACCGCCGCATCGGAGATTGGCGGAGCGCTTGATGTGCTGGTCGCCGGAGCCGGGTGTCGGGCGGTTGCTGAAGCGGCAGCTCAGGTGGCGGGGGTTCGCAGGGTACTGTTGGCGGACCATAGCGTTTACGCTCATCAGCTGGCCGAAAATGTGGCGCCGCTGGTGGTTCAGCTGGCCGCCAACTACGGCCACGTATTGGCTCCGGCAACCAGCAATGGCAAGAACGTTATGCCGCGCGTTGCCGCGCTGCTGGATGTGCCACAGGTGTCTGACATTATCGCCGTTGAGGGTGCTGACACGTTCAGGCGCCCCATCTACGCCGGTAATGCCATCGCAACCGTTCGGTCCGGTGACAGCATTAAGGTGATTACGGTGCGCGCCGCGGCGTTTGAACCAGCCGCAGGCACCGGTGGCGATGCGATGGTTGAAGCGATCTCGGTAGTGCATGACGCGGGCATCTCCCGCTTTGTTAACGAGCAGCGGGATCAGTCTGAACGTCCCGATTTAACCGCGGCCCGAGTGGTGATTTCCGGTGGCAGGGGGATGGGTAATCGGGACAATTTCGCGCTGTTGGAGACGCTCGCTGACAAGTTGGGTGCGGCGATTGGGGCTTCCCGTGCCGCCGTGGATGCCGGCTTTGCTGTCAACGATATGCAGGTGGGCCAGACCGGTAAGATTGTGGCTCCTGAACTGTACATCGCGGTGGGCATTTCCGGCGCGATTCAGCATCTGGCCGGTATGAAAGACAGCAAGTACATCGTCGCCATCAATAAGGATGAGGAGGCCCCGATCTTCTCGGTCGCGGATTACGGTCTGGTGGCTGATCTGTTTGATGCCATCCCTGAACTGGCCACCAAACTGTCACCCCGTTGAGCGGGGTGTTTCCGGCAACCTCTCCCGCCTGCCCTGCCATTCCCGCAAGATAAGGGGCCCG
>CAZWED010000404.1:0-2707 GCA_964632645.1 uncultured Ferrimonas sp.
GACCAAGCGTCGCTGCGCCAAGTGCGAAAGCACCATGGACAGCTACCTGATCGACGAGAGCCGCAAGCTGCACGTCTGTGGCAACAACCCGGTGTGCGATGGTTACGAGGTGGAGTCCGGTACCTTCAAGATCAAGGGGTACGACGGCCCGATCATCGAGTGTGACCGCTGCGGTTCCGACATGGAGTTGAAAAACGGCCGCTTCGGTAAGTACTTCGCCTGTACCGACAGCAAGGAAACCGGTTGTAAGAACACCCGTAAACTGCTGAAGAACGGGGAAGTGGCGCCGCCGAAAGAGGACCCGGTGCACCTGCCGGAACTGCCCTGCGACAAGTCCGACGCCTACTTTGTGTTGCGCGACGGCGCCGCCGGCCTGTTCCTCGCTGCCAGCACCTTCCCAAAGAGCCGCGAAACCCGTGCGCCCAAGGTGGAGGAGCTGAAGCGCTTCAAGGACCGCATCTCGCCCAAGTTCTACTACCTGGCCGAGGCGCCCCAGACCGATCCGGAAGGCAACCCGGCGGTGGTCAAGTTCAGCCGTAAGACCAAGGAGCAGTACGTGGCGTCCGAAGTCGATGGCAAACCGACCGGCTGGATCGCCCGCTTCGAGAACAGTCGCTGGGTCGAAGAGCAGACCAAAAAGAGCAAAGCGAAGAAGTAAGGAAAAGGCGCCCCGGGGGCGCCTTTTTTGTGCCTGCTGGCCGGCCGGGCATCGCTGTGGTTGCTCGCTTCAGCTCCGCTCTGCCTGGCGATCGTCTTGGTCGTAGCGGCCAATTTCCGTCCCAAAAAAAACGCCCCCGATATCGGGGGCGTTTCTGAATCCTGTGGTTCACCACTTCTTTTTCGGCTGGAACAGCTGGTCAAGGTCGTCCTTGGGCGCCTTGGATTCCGGGCTCACCTGGTGCAGATTGGCCTTCTGACGGGCGTCAATCTCCTCCAGTACCTCGTTTGCCCGCGCCATCATGGTGTCCTTGAACAGGTGATCACTGCCGCCGTGGGTGTTGAGGGTGGCCACCAATTTGGACAGCAGTTGCTTGGCGGAGCCCAGTTGTTCCGCCTGCATCGCGGTGCGCGCGCGCTCAAACAGCACGCTGGCGTTGATGCGAACCTGCAACTGCTCAATACGCTGGTTTTCGCTGACGTACTGGTCGTGGTTCATGCGGGACTTGCCGTGCTCGTTGCGGATCACCGCTTTCAGGCGCTTGAGGGTTTGCACCATCGCCAGCACCTGCTTCTCATTCTGGGGCACCATGAAGTTTTCCAGCGCCGGCGCGTGTTCCGCCGCTTTGGCCAATCCCGCCAGTTGCGCCTGGATGTCGCCTTTGCGTCGGGCCAGGTCGCCGTTCTTCGGGTCGATGGTCAACGCCGCTTCCAGCGCGTCCAGGATCCGCTGGTGCAGGGTGGTGAGCAGGGCAGTGGAATAGGGCAGAACCGACGCCATGGAAAGGATCTGCTCCGATTCTTCAATGATGGCGCGCTGTTTGGCCATCTCCTGGCGCTTAACACTCTCAACTTGCTCTTTATGCTGCTGAATCAGGTTGATACCAATAATCAGCAGCAGCAGGGCACCGAGCAGAAGCATCACGAGGGTAAAGGACATGGTTGGCTTAACCTGTATTGTTCTGTTGCCGAAACGGTGTTGCTGAACGGAGCGAAGTGTTCGGCCCCGTCATCCCGGGCGGTGGCCGTTAAGACCAAATGCCTGATCCGCTTCACTCAATTCAATCCCGTCTATGCTACACCCTTCATCATAGAATTACCCGTTCGGAGACGCATTCTTAACACCAAAACGACGGAAATTCTGCAGCCGCATAAGCGAAGCGGAAGAAGCGTCCATGTTGGGTGGGATAGGCGGACCGACAGGGCATATACTTATTCCGATTTGATTTGTTATGTCGGCATGACTATAACTTAAATGAATTTCAGGCAAAGGAACGGGCCGATGAAGCTTCAACAGCTCAGATACATTGTCGAAGTGGTGAATAACAACCTGAACGTGTCCGCCACCGCAGAGAGTCTCTACACCTCCCAACCCGGGATTTCCAAGCAGGTTCGCATGCTGGAGGACGAGCTGGGGATCCAGATTTTCGGACGCAGTGGCAAACACCTGACCCACGTGACGCCCGCGGGGCAGCAGGTGATCGACATCGCCGGCGACATCCTTGGCAAGGTCGAGGGGATTAAGCGTGCGGCGCAGGAGTACACCCAGCCCGACCGCGGCGATCTGAACATCGCCACCACCCATACCCAGGCCCGCTATGCGCTGCCGTCGGTGATCCAGGGATTCATTCACCGCTATCCCAACGTCAACCTGCACATGCACCAGGCGACGCCGGACCAGATCTGCGAGATGGCGGTGCGCGGCGACGCGGATTTCGCCATTGCCACCGAGGGGATGCACCTGTTTCATGATTTGGTGATGTTGCCCTGCTATCACTGGAATCGCTCCATCGTCTTTCCTAAGGACCACCCCCTGGCGCAAAGCAGCAAAGTGGGGCTGGAGGAGCTGGTGAAGTACCCGCTGGTCACTTACGTTTTCGGTTTTAACCGCAGTTCGGCACTGGAGAAGGCGTTTGCCACGGTGGATGGCGACCCGAGAGTGGTGTTTTCCGCCACCAGCGCCGACGTGCTGAAGACTTACGTCCGTATGGGGCTCGGGGTAGGGGTGATGGCCACCATGGCGCTGGAACCGGACGATACCGATGATCTG
>CAZWED010000405.1:0-2692 GCA_964632645.1 uncultured Ferrimonas sp.
GATCAGGCCCGCCAGCTCGCGCGGGTTTTTGCCCGCCGGCTTGGCCAGCATCATGGCCAGGTTGGTGGCCAGGTCGCCGTGGCTCTTGTCTTTGGTGCGGTCTACCTGGAGTCGCGGTGCGGCATCGGCCGGGATAATGGCCTGGGCTTTAAGACGGTCGACGGTTTGTTCAAGTAACTGCTGGATATGGTCTTTCATCGCGACACCAAAAGAAAACTGGGGGATCCCACCGACTCGGGTGGGCATTCGAACCGGCTATTTTAACGCTGGAACTGGATAAAAACTATATCGCAGGGGGCTGAGATCAGAGCAGATCCTGGGGATCCCGCTCAATGTGCCAGCGACACCGTTTGGCGCTCTCCAGGTTCGGCAACTCAGCCAGCCAGGGTTCCAGAGCCTGCTGAAGGGCGCGTCGGTCCGGTGCCAGCAACAGGGCCTGAAAGCGGAACTTGCCCGCTTTCTTCTCCAAAGGGGCGGCCATCGGGCCGATCATCTGAACCGGACCGGCCGGCAACAGCGACTTCGCCTGTTGCAGAAATCCCTGGGCGAGATGGGCCTGGTTCGCCTCAGCCCGGATCACCGCCAACTGCCAGTAGGGCGGCAGTTGGGCCTGTTGGCGTTCGGTCAGCGCGTCCCGGGCGAATGCGGCGTAGCCGGCCCCCAGCAATTGGTGCAGCAGGGGGTGTTCCGGCTGGTGGGTTTGCAGCACCACCTCGCCCTTCTTGCTGGCGCGGCCGGAGCGCCCCGACACCTGGGTGTAGAGTTGCGCCAGCCGTTCCGAGGCGCGGAAATCGGCGGAGAACAGGGCGGCATCGACGTCCAGCAGGCCCACCAGAGTGACGTCGGGGAAGTGGTGCCCCTTGGCCAGCATCTGGGTGCCCAGCAGGATTTTCACCTCGCCGCGCCGGATCCGCTCCAGCATCGCTTCCAGGCTGCCTTTGCGACTGGTGGAGTCGCGGTCGATGCGCACCGCGGGGGCGTCCGGGAACAGGCGCGCCAGGGCCTGCTCCAGTTGCTCGGTGCCCACCCCGCGGGTGAAAAGCTGGGTGGAGCCGCACTCCGGGCACTGGCGGGGCAGTCGCTTCTGGCTGCCGCAGTGGTGGCACTGCACCATGTTGCTGGCCTGGTGGACGGTGTAGAAGGCGTCGCAGCGGTTGCACTCGTGCAGGTGGCCGCACTCGTGACAGAGCAGGGCCGGGGCAAAGCCACGCCGGTTGAGGAACAGCATCACCTGATTGCCGTCATCCAGATGCTGGCGGATGCGCTGGATCAGCGGCGGAGAGAGGCCCGAGTCCAGGGGCAGGTGGCGAATGTCCTGCAGGATCTGGCGCACCGGTTGACCCGCCCCGGCACGGCGGGTCAGGGTCAGGTGGCGATAGCGCCCCTGCTGGACGTTGTTGAGGGTTTCCAGGGCGGGGGTGGCGCTGCCCAGAATGATCGGCACGTTCTCCAGTTGGGCCCGCATCACCGCCAAATCCCGGCCGTGGTAGCGGAAGCCCTCCTGCTGCTTGAAACTGGCGTCGTGCTCCTCGTCGATCACGATCAGCCCCAGCTCCGGCAGGGGGGTAAACAGGGCGGAGCGGGTGCCCAGCACGATGGCGGCCCCACCGGCCCGGGCGCGTTGCCAGCTGGCCAGGCGCTCGGTGTCGTTCACCGCCGAGTGCAGCACCTCCATCGGCAGGGGGAAGCGTCGGCGGAAACGCGCGATGGTTTGCGGTGTCAGGCCGATCTCCGGCACCAGCACCAGCACACTCCGGCCCTGACGCAACACCCGCTCCATCACCGACAGATACACTTCGGTTTTGCCGGAACCGGTCACCCCGTCCAACAAAAAGCAGCCAAAGCCCTCCTGCTGGTTGATGGCGCTGACCGCCACCGCCTGCTCGGCGTTGAGTACCGGTGGGGTTTCGCCGCCCTGCCACTGGGGATCCCAGGGAGCCGGGGGCGCCGGTTGCTCGGTGACGGTCTCAAGCAGGCCCTTCTCCATCAGCGCTTTGAGGGCGGGACGGCTGAACTCCAGCTCGGCAATCTGCCCCTCCTCCAGTCGTTTGTCCGCCTGCAGGTAGGCGATCACCCGCTGTTGCTGGGGCGCCCGCTTCAGGCTCTCCAGTGCGGCTTCGCGTCCCGCCTGAGTCAGTTGCCAGCGGGTTACCGGCGCCGGCTCTGCGGGCTCGCCTTTGCGCAGCCGGACCGGGATCATCTGCGGCAGCACCAACCCCAGCGGAGTGAAGTAGTAGCGGCTGGCGGTTTGTGCCAGTTTCCACAGGGCGGGCGAAAAGAGGGTGTCCTCGTCCAGCACCGCCTGGATCGCTTTGATCTTGCTCGGATCCAGCTCCGGTTCCGGGCCGTGGCTGACCACCACCCCGACCTGGGACTGGGCGCCAAAAGGCACCCGAACCCGGGTTCCGGGACGAGGCAGGGGCAGGCCCTCAATGGGGCGATAGCTGAACAGGCGCGGCAACGGCACCGGCAGGGCAACCTGGATATACACGATGGACGGTAATGTCGAAGAGTCAGAAGCCTATACCCTACCAGAGGGAACGGGGGGGCGGAAAAAAAGCGGGCGATCGCCGATCCTTTCGGCGTAGAATTTGTACAGAATGCTTGTGGGGCAGCGGGCTTTGCTGTAACATCCCGCGCCCTGAAAGTATCTACAACCTAACGTGTGGTGTCCGGCATTGGATCGGATAGC
>CAZWED010000406.1:0-2663 GCA_964632645.1 uncultured Ferrimonas sp.
GGTATCAACGATGGCCACTACCGGGATGCCCAGGTTGTTGGCTTCTTTGATCGCAATGTGCTCGTGCTCGGCGTCGATCACGAACAGCGCGTCCGGCAGACCGCCCATGTCTTTGATACCACCCAGAGACTTCTCCAGCTTGGCCATTTCACGAGAACGCATCAGCGCTTCTTTCTTGGTCAGCTTTTCGAAGGTGCCGTCTTGAGACTGAGCTTCCAGGTCTTTCAGGCGCTTGATGGACTGACGTACGGTCTTCCAGTTGGTCAGCATACCGCCCAACCAGCGGTTGTCGACGTAGTACTGGTCACAGCTTTGAGCCGCTTCGCGAACAGCTTGACCGGCAGCGCGCTTGGTACCAACGAACAGTACTTTACCGTTCTTGGAAGCAACGCCACCCAGGAAAGCCAGGGCTTCGTTCATCATCGGAACAGTGTGTTCCAGGTTGATGATGTGAACCTTGTTACGAGCACCAAAGATGAACGGCTTCATCTTGGGGTTCCAGTAACGGGTTTGGTGACCGAAGTGCACACCGGCCTTCAGCATGTCGCGCATGGATACAGTAGCCATGATATTCCTCAAAAATTAAGTTGGGGTTAAGCCTCCACGTACCCCATGTTCCGACCCTTTCGGGCACCCCGGAGCATGTGCCGGTACGTGTGTGGTTTATAAAGTCACTTTACAGATATAATGACGCCCATTGAGCCCGTTCCGCAGTTGCCCATAGGGCCCCTCCCGTTACAGTCTCGCCAGAGTCGGCGCGCTTTATACCATAACGCGCCCTCAGGCTCAAATTTGACGGGTATTTTTTGCGGCCAGAATCCGACTAAAGAGTAGACTAATGAGCATTGTCATCAAGACCCCCGAAGAGATCGAAAAAATGCGTGTGGCCGGCCGTCTGGCGGCCGAAGTTCTCGAGATGATTGAGCCCCATGTCAAAGCCGGCGTTACCACCGACGAACTCAACCAGATCTGCCACAACTACATCGTCAACGAGCAGAAAGCGATCCCGGCTCCGCTGAACTACCACGGCTTCCCCAAATCCACCTGCATCTCCATCAACGAGGTGGTGTGCCATGGCATCCCCGGCCACAAGAAGCTGAAAGAGGGCGACATCGTCAACATCGACATCACGGTGATCAAGGACGGCTACCACGGCGACACCTCCCGCATGTTCATCGTGGGCAACACCTCCCCGCGCAACCGCAAGCTCTGTGAAGTCACCCAGGAGTGCCTGTACGAAGCGATCAAGATCATCAAGCCCGGTGCCTGCATCAGTGACATCGGCGCGGTCATCCAGCCCATCGCCGAGCGGGCCGGATTCTCCGTGGTGCGCGATTTCTGCGGCCACGGCATCGGTGCCACCTTCCACGAAGAGCCGCAGATCGTCCACTACCGCAACCGCGGCAAGCTGGAGCTGAAGGCGGGCATGTGCTTCACCATTGAACCGATGATCAACGCCGGTGACTACCGCTGCAAAGTGAGCAAGAAGGACGGCTGGACCGCCACCACCAAGGATGGCCAGCCCTCCGCCCAGTACGAACACACCCTACTGGTGACCGATAACGGCTGCGAAGTGCTGACCCTGCGGGCCGACGAAGAGGGCATCCTGCCCCGTGTGATCGAGCACGCCTGAGCCCACCATGACGGACAAGGATGCCATCGCCCGCTGCCGGGACAGCCTGAGGGCCCAGTCGGAATCGGCCAGGCAGAAATTCATCGACGGTGAGGCCATCGGTGTCCTGCTGGCCGAACGCGCCTATGAGATGGATCAGAACCTGATCCAGCTCTGGCACCACTTTGAGCTGGACAGTGAGGCCGCCGCCCTGATCGCCGTAGGCGGTTACGGGCGGGGCGAACTGCACCCGCACTCCGATGTGGACCTGCTGGTGCTGACCGGCCCGGACCCCAGCCCTGAGCTGGAGCAGAAACTCACCACCCTGCTCCAGGCCCTGTGGGACGCCCGGCTGGAGATCGGCCATTCCGTGCGCTCCGTGGCGGAAACCCTGATCCAGGCCCGGGCTGACATTACCATCGCCACCAACCTGCTGGAATCCCGCTATCTGGTGGGCAACGGCACGCTGTACACCGAACTTCAGGACGCCATCGGCGCCGAGGATTTCTGGCCCAGCGCGCCCTTCTTCGAAGCCAAGCTCACCGAGCAGCAGGCCCGCCATCAAAAGTCCAGCGCCTTCGATCTGGAACCCAACCTGAAGTCCTGCCCGGGCGGTCTGCGCGACATCCAGACCATCAGCTGGGTGGCGATGCGCCATTTTCGGGCCTCCTGCCTGGCGGAGCTGGTCAGTCACGGATTCCTCGAGCCGGAAGAGCTGGAGGAGCTGAACGCCTGCCGCGATCACCTCTGGCGTCTGCGCTTTGCCCTGCATTGCGTGGCCGGACGGGCGGAAGACCGTCTGCTGTTCGATCACCAGCGGGCTGTGGCCAGCCTGATGGGCTACCGGGACGACACCCAGCTTGCGGTTGAGCAGATGATGAAGCGCTACTACCGCACCGTCCGCGCGGTTCGCGAGCTGAACCAGATGCTGTTGTGGCTGTTCCGCTCCACCTTCCGCACCCGGGCACTGCCGGATCCGGTTCCGCTGGAAGGGCCCTTTGTCCGCCGTGGCCGCCTGATCGAAGCGGCGCACGACCAGGTGTTTGACGAC
>CAZWED010000407.1:0-2662 GCA_964632645.1 uncultured Ferrimonas sp.
GGCGAACAGGATCAGCACCGCCGGTCGATGGCGGAACACCACCATCTCAATGACATTTATCCATTTATCCAACACGGTACGACTCCTTATTCCGCAATGGGATAGAGGTTGGCGCCGTTACTGCCAACCACCAGCAGGGTGGCATCATCGACGGCCGAGACGGCCACCAGGTCGTCCCCCTTGGCCACCACTCGACTGCTGAAGCTCTGGCCCCCATCGTCACTCACCAGCAGAGCGCCGCCGTTGGCCACCAACACGATGCGGCCATCGTTCAGGCGAATGCCGCTGTTGATGGTGGAGCGCAGGTCAACCGCCACAGGCTCCCAATCCAGACCGTCGTTGTCGCTGCGGAAGATGTTGCCCCGCAGGCCCACGGCCAGCAGCCCCTGATCCGGCAGTTCTATCAGGTCCATAAAGGAACCAAAGTAAATCTCCTCCAGGCGTTGCCAGTGTTTGCCGTTATCGCTGGAGCGGGCCATAAAGCCCATTTCGCCCAGCAGGAAAAGATCGCCATTGCGCAACCGCTTGATGCGATTGAAGTGCGGCAGGATCGCGCTGCGCTCGTCCAGGTAAAGGGCTTCGTCTTCGGCCTTGAGGTCCTCCAGGTAGAGGCGGTCCTCTTCAACCAGCAGTTCGTCATGAAACTCTTCGGCCCAGCTGAGTCCGCCATCCACCGAACGGTAGAACAGGCCATAGGCCCCCACCGCCACAATGTCAGTGGCACTCAGGGCGAGGATGTCGAGCAGAGGCTTGTCTTTCTGTGGCAGGTTTTGGCTCACCTTCCAGCTGGCGCCGCCATCTTTGGTGGCCAGTACGGTCACATCGTGGCCAACGGCCCAACCGCGTTGGTCGTCGGCAAAGGTGACGGAAGTGAGCATGGTGTTCAATGGCGCCGGGGATTGCGCCCAACTCTGGCCATCGCCCCGCAGGACGATGCCGCGATCACCGACCAGTACCCACTGTGTGCCCACCGCCTGAACGTCCAGCAGCAGGGATTCCGGTGCCTTCGGCGCGATAAACGCCTCGTGGGGATTGTCGACGTCGCCGGCCATGGCCGCCGCGCTTAACAACACGGTAGAAAACAGGATTCGATACAACATAGGAGCTCTCGAACAAGGCGCCCCATAGTGGGGCGCCTTTATCAGATGGGATTAACGACGGCCCTCACGGCGCAGTGCCTGAGGTGTGAAGTCGTTGACGGAGATGTCGGCGTCGAAGTTGGCCACCTTACCTTCGTTATCCAGACCCATGGCCATGTAACGACGTGAGTTCAGGTCGTAGAACACCTCGAGCGTGGTCCAGACCAGCGGCTGCTCGTAGTAGTTGACGGTGTGGGCCATGCCCACCCGGTACATCTCATCGCGGTTGTCGTACAGATCCACCAGCGCGATCTGCCAGCTGTCCTCGTCGATGTAGAAACGACGGGTCTTATACAGGTGGCGTACGCCATCCTTCAGCGTGGCTTCCACCACCCAGACGCGGTGTTTTTCCCAGCGCACCAGGTCCATATTGATGTGACCGGCCTGCAGGATCTGATCGTACTTCACGTCACCACTGTGGAGCTTGTAGTCGTTGTAGGGGATGTACATCTCCTGCTTGCCGACCAGTTCCCAGTTGTAACGCTCCGGAGAACCGTTATAGAGGTCGAAATCGTCGGTGGTACGCATGCCGTCAGACGCGGTTCCGGGGGTATCGAACGCCACGTTGGGCGCACGACGGACACGACGCTGACCGGTGTTATAGGTCCAGGCCTGGCGGGGCTGCTTACTCTGGTCCATGGTCTCATGAACCAGCAGCGCGGTACCGGCCAGACGCGCCGGCGCGGTGACCACCTGCTTGAAGTAGAACAGCAGGTTGTCCTTGGCCAGCGTCACCGGATCCGCACCGGGGATGGTGTAGAGGAACTTAATCTGCTCATTGGTTTCAACCAGCGTGTAGGAACCGCTGGCAGTCGGAGACGCCTGGTTACGCTGGATCTCCGCGGTCTGGCCGCGGTAACGCAGGATGTGGTTCCAGATCACCTCAAGGCCGTTAGCCGGGATCGGGAACGGCACGCCGGTCGCCGCGCCACGGATGCCGTTACCGCCGCCCACCAGCTCTGCGGTGGTGGCGTTTTTGACGGTGGCGTCGTAGATGAACTGCGGGTAGGAACCGCTGCGGTGGGTCGGATACACGTTCATCTTGAAGGTGTCGGGGTAGACCTCGAACATCTTCTTGACGCCGGCACTCAGGAACGGCGCGTATTCGGCCATGTTGTCCTTGGTGATGGTGACGATCTTGGCGTCACCGGCATAGGGGTCAACATGGAAGGTGCCGGGCTGGTAGCCCGCAGGCGGTTGGGTGATGCCGCCGGTCCAGGCCGGGATGGAGCCGTCGGCGTTGCCCGCCATCTCGGCGCCCATCGGGGTCAGGGTTTTACCCAGCTCGGCCGCTTCCTGCGGGCTGACTTTGGCCATCGCCATGCCGGAGCCGAACATCAGCGCCATTGCAGACGCCAGTACTGTAATTTTTTTCATTGGGATCCCGCCTCTCTTAAATGGAGAACTTCACGTTAAAGGACACAAAGTCCTTGTCGTCCAGAGCATTGGTGCTGACCTTGCCGCCCCAGAACGCGTTTTATCTCAGGTCGAAAGACCAGCGTTTCTGATTTTCACCGGAAAGG
>CAZWED010000408.1:0-2640 GCA_964632645.1 uncultured Ferrimonas sp.
GAGGGGAGATGCAGTAACAAAAAACGCGCCTGAGGGCGCGTTTTTTATTTTTGTTTGTCGGGATTCAGCCCATGTACGCCGGTCCGAACCCGTAGCTCCAGAGAATCACGGAGCTGGCCATGATCGCCACCAGCAGAACCAGACCACAGGTCACCAGCGAACTGGCGTAAATAAAGCCCCGTTCCTCCGGAATGTTCATCAGGATCGGCACACCGGAGTAAAGCAGGTACACCGAGTAGCTGAGTCCCGCCAGGCCGGCCAGCATCAGGAACCAGAGTTCCGGGTAGAGGGCGGCAAATCCCACCATAAACAGTGGGGTGGCGGTGTAGGCTGCCAGCTCCAGAGCCTGGGAGAAATTCGGCTGGGCACCAAACGTCCTGGCCATCCAGTTGGCGAGATAGGCCAGGGCGAACACCCCGCCAATCAACGCCACGTACATGGCGAGGGCAATTTTCAGGGCACTGCCCTGAGTCAGACGGATGGGATCGCCGGCACCGATGCTCCAACCGATGTGCGCGGTAGCGAAGTACCCGCAGATGGCTGGGATCAGCGCGATGATCATGATGTGAATAAGACTCGACGAAAAGCCCTCATGGCTTCGTTCGATGGTCTTCCACTCCTGTTTCGGGTGGGCATACAAACCCCATAAATGATTGAGAATCATAGTTATAGTCCTTCCCTATACGTCACTGTGCGGTCTCGTCAGTCACTTCAGACGGTACAACTACTGCTCACTGTCTAGTTATTGGTTAATGTTGAGGGCGAGTCAAGCATTTGCCTGATGGATTCTTCGCCAGAATCCGCACCTTTGACGTTTCGTCTGGCGATTTTGTCGCCTTTTCACTGAAAGACGTTTCTCAGGGCCCCCTGAGCAGCGGTACGGGCGAATGGCCGCAGACGTGGATTTTGGCGGGGGCGCAAGAGGATGGCGGGAAGGCGGATTGGGCGCAAGCCCGGATCCCGCGCCGCGGTGTCGCGGTGGGATCCCGGCCTGGCGTAACTCAGAGGGCGCGACTGAAGAGGGTGGACTGGTCGGGGGTGATGACCAGAACGCTGTCCTGGGTGTACCAGTCCCCCACCACCAGACGCTGGCGGCATTGCGGCAGGTCGTGGATGGCCGGGCGGTGGGTGTGCCCGTGGATCAGGCGGCAAGCGCCGTATTTCTCCATCAGGGTGTCGACCGCCTTGGGGCTGACGTCCATGATGCTGGCGTCTTTCATCTGAGTTTCCATCTTGCTGCGGGCCCGGGCGCGCCGTGCCAGACCGCGACGCAGCGACAACGGCAGGGAGAGCACCAGCACCCGGAACCAGGGGCGGTTTCTTAGCCGCCGGAACTTCTGATATTCCCGATCTTCGGTACACAGGCTGTCGCCATGCAGGATCAGCGTGGTTTTACCGTAGAGTTCCAGCACCTCCGGCTCCGGCAGCAGCGTCATGCCGCAGCGCTGGGCAAAACGGGGGCCGAGCAGGAAGTCGCGGTTGCCGTGGCAAAAAAAGATGGGAACCCGTTCGCTGGCCCGTTTCAGCATGGCAGCGATGGCGGTGGAGAAGTCGCTCAGGTCATCATCGCCAATCCAGGCTTCAAACAGGTCGCCGACGATGTAGAGGGCATCGGCGCCGTCAATTTCGGTGTTGAGGAATCGGGAAAACGCCTGGGTGATGTCCGGGCGGTTGGGGGAGAGGTGCAGGTCCCCGATGATCAGGGTACGAGGGCCGCAGCGTGCGGCCCTCTGAGTCAGCGTATCAGGCTTCAACGGTGACTTTCTCGATGACCACGGCGTCCAGCGGGACGTCCTGATGCATGCCGTAGTTACCGGTGGCGACGCCCTTGATGGCGTTGACCACGTCCATCCCTTCAACCACTTCACCGAATACGCAGTAGCCGAAGCCCTGCATGGACTCGTTTTTGAAGTCCAGGAAGTTGTTGTCGTTAACGTTGATGAAGAACTGGGCGGTCGCGGAGTGCGGATCCGGAGTGCGGGCCATGGCGATGGTGCCGGTCTTGTTGGACAGGCCGTTGTTGGCTTCGTTCTGGATGCCGCCCTTGGTGGCCTTCTGTTGCATCTGAGCGTCGAAACCGCCGCCCTGGATCATGAAACCGTCGATGACGCGGTGGAAGATGGTGCCGTCGTAGAAGCCTTCGTTGGCGTATTCGAGGAAGTTAGCTACCGTTTTCGGGGCTTTTTCGGCGTCCAGCGCGAGCTTGATGGCGCCGAAGTTAGTGTGAAGTGTCACCATGGGTGCGTTCTCTTTGTGAATGATCAGCGAAATTCTATCGGATCGGTGCGCCGGGAAAAAGCTCGCCGGACGCTGTGTTTTACGTGTTAGACTACCGCCTTTGATTTGGCCACAAGGCATTGGCATTTACGAGTATTACGATGTTGCAGATCTTCAATACCCTGACCCGACAGAAAGAGGCATTTAAACCGATTCAGCCCGGCAAAGTGGGCCTGTATGTGTGTGGGGTAACCATCTACGACTATTGTCACATCGGCCATGCCCGTACCTACGTCGCCTTTGACACCATGGTGCGCTACCTGCGCAGCCAGGGCCTGGATGTGACCTACGTTCGCAACATCACCGATGTCGACGACAAGATCATCAAGCGCGCCGCGGAGACGGGCGAGGAGCCGACGGCGC
>CAZWED010000409.1:0-2635 GCA_964632645.1 uncultured Ferrimonas sp.
GCCGCACTCTATGAAAGCTGGAGTGTGCCGTTTGCGGTGATTCTGGTGGTGCCGCTCGGCGTGCTGGGGGCGGTGATCGCCACCGGATTGCGGGGGCTGGATAACGACGTGTACTTCCAGGTCGGTCTGCTGACCACCGTGGGGCTGTCGGCCAAGAACGCCATCATGATCGTGGAGTTTGCCAAGCAGTATTACGAAGAGGGTGCCGAGATGGTGGACGCGGCCCTTCATGCCGCCCGGGTGCGACTGCGCCCCATCCTGATGACCTCCCTGGCGTTCGGCTTCGGGGTGCTGCCGCTGGCGATATCCAGCGGCGCGGGCTCCGGTGCCCAGAATGCCGTGGGCACCGGGGTGATTGGCGGCGTGATCACCGCCACCTTCCTTGGCGTGTTCTTCGTTCCGCTGTTCTTTGTCTTCGTCAGCCGCATTGCGCACCGGCAGCGCGCCGAAACCGCCGTGGAGGAGGGGGCATGAAGCGACATCTTCTCCCGGCCCTGATCGCCGCCGCCCTGGCGGGCGGGTGCAGCATGGCACCGGACTACGAGACGCCCCCCTCACCGGTGGACACCCTGTGGCCCATCAGCGCCGGGGAATCGGACCTGGGCAACAGTGCCATAGAGGATTGGCGGTACTTTGTTCTCGACCCCCGTCTGCAGGTGCTGGTGGAGCGGGCGCTGGAACACAACCGCGACCTGCGGGTGGCGATTCAGACCCTGCGCCGCGCCGAAGCCTTGTACGGCGTGCAGCGCTCGCAGAAGTTTCCCGACATCGATCTGGGCGCCCGGGGCAGCAACCAGCGTCTGGGCGAGGCGGTCACCGGTGGCGCCTCCCGCATCGAGCGCCAGTACAGTGTCGATCTGGGCATGACCGCCTTTGAAATCGACTTCTGGGGCCGTTTGGCCAGCCTTGAAGAGCAGGCACTGCAAGCGTTTCTGGCCACCGATGAAGCCCGCCGCAACACCCACATCGCGGTGGTCAGCGAGGTGATCACCGCCTACCTCGCGCTGGCGGCGGATCGGGCACTGCTTCGCCTGGCCCGGGAAACCCTGTCCACCCAGAGCGCCTCCCTGGCCCTCACCCAGCGCAGCTTCGACAACGGCGTGGCCACAGGACTGGATGTGGCCCAGGCCCAGGTCACCGTGGCCATTGCCCAGGTGGACGTGGCCAACTACACCAATCGGGTGGCCGCGGACATCAACGCCCTGGCGGTGCTGGTGGGCACCGGTTATGACCCGATCCTGCTGCCGGACGGCCGGCGGGAGATCGCCCTGGGCCCCATTGAGGTGGGCATGCCTTCGGCGATGCTGATGCAACGGCCGGACATCCGCTCGGCGGAACACAGCCTGATGGCGGCCAACGCCAATATTGGCGCGGCCCGGGCGGCGTTTTTCCCCAACATCTCCCTGACCGCGACGGCGGGCCTGCTGAGCAACGATCTGGATGACCTGTTCAGCGGTGATGCCCGAAGCTGGAACTTCACGCCCACCCTGACCCAGCCGATTTTCCACTGGGGCGAACTGAGCGGCAATCTGGACGTGGCCAAAGCGGAGCGGGAGATCGCCCTTGCCCAGTACGAGCGCACCATACAGCTGGCGTTTCAGGAAGTGGCGGACGCCCTGGCAGCCCGCCGTAACCTGGCGGATCAGTACCTGGCCCAGCAGCAATTGGTGGCGGCCTACCGGGACAGCTATGAACTGTCCGATCTGCGCTTTCGCCAGGGCGTCGATAACTTCTTCTCGGTGCTTGACTCCCAGCGCAACTACTACCAGGCGGAACAGGATTTGATCAGCCTTCGTCTGACCCAGCAGGCCAACCTGGTGGCGCTGTTTAAGGCGATGGGCGGAGGATGGGTCGGCACTGCCGCCGCCAGTGAGCAGGGTGAGCGCCCGCCCGCCGCACAGGCCGAAGCCCCCTAGGCCTCAACTACACTGAAGGGGATAACCGTCGATTTTGAGAGGCAGTAACCCATGCTATTACGAGATACCCGGTCCGGTGACCTGGTGGAGGTGATGGACACCACCGCGCTGGTTAATCCATTCGCCGACACCGTGATGGTGCAGTTCCAGTGCGGTGAGGATCTGCCCGATCCGGAGATCTGCATTAAAGACCACCTGGTGTTTCCCTCCGGAGAAACCCTGCCGGAATGCTGGCGCAACGGCCACTATCGGCAGAGTTAAAAAAACGCCCCCGAACTGGGGGCGTTTTGGTCCGGTTCAGACCTCCAGCATATTCAGCCAGACGTCGTGTTTGTTGCACATGCTGAGGGCGTACAGCATTCCGCTGTAGCCATTCAGGGCAAACTCGGAGATGGGGGCGGCGTCCTTCATGGGGTCGAACATCCGCTCATTGATGAACTGGAAATTGCCGTCCAGCAGGGTGTGCTTAACGATGTAGTGCTCGTACCCTTTCATCTCGTGACCGGTGACCACTTTGATCTTGCCGGCGTCTTTATCCACCTCGATCATCGGCAGGTGGCCTGCCACTTTCGCGCTCCAGCGCCCCGGCGCGTCCTGGGTGTAGTAGACCCCACCGGCCATCGGCGAGTCCTTAACGCCAGCCAGTACCTGACGAGGCGCGACCAGCGTTGCCGCAGCCCCCACCAGCCCCAGTCGGATCAGTTCACGTCGTTGCATAA
>CAZWED010000410.1:0-2623 GCA_964632645.1 uncultured Ferrimonas sp.
GATGCGACTGACGTTGGCGTTTTGCAGGGCAAAACCAAATTGAATGCCGAGAAAGCCGAAGCACATGTTCCAGATCTGCCAAAAGCTCAGATCGGGTTTCTCCTTCACCATCCCAGGTTCCTCTTATTGTTATCGTTGGCTTACCTGCCGGGCGTATCCTAGCCCACTTCAAGACAAGTTCGAACCGCAGCGTTACGCTGCTGCGCCCATTGTTACGGGCATGTTCAGCGATGGTAATCAGTGCGGCCCCGTGGCAACAACCGCGTGCATACGTATTCATCACCGCATTGCCCCGATTTGGTGCGGCAAAACGGTGGCCGCCAGCCGTTGCCGATATTTATCGGATACCGCAGTCTATCGGCGCTAAGATGAGACCATCACGGAGTCATTCAGGAACCGCTGTGGCCGCGCCTCGTACCCGAATCCTGTCTTTTGCCCTGCTTTTGTGCGCCCTGCCCGTCCGCAGCGAACCCGTGCCCGGACTCGAACAGGCGGTGCGGCAACAACTGAACGAAGTGTTCAGCACCTCCGCCCTGCTCAGCAACACCGAAGCCCTGACCCTGGGGTTTGTGAACTTCGACCCCAACGAGTTCCTGCCCATCGACAACCCGGACCTGGGCGACAAAGACTCCGTGGCACTGCGTAACGAACTCAAGGTGTATACCCTGCCGTGGCACTGGGCCCTGATGCCACTGGGCAAAAACGAACTGGGACTGACGGCCCGCCTTAGCTACATCCAGTCGAAGCAGGAGCTGTCGCTGTTCCCCCTTGAGGACGCCACCGTCGACATCAATGACGACAGGGTTTACACCCTGTTTCTCCAGCCCACCCTCGCCCGCCCTCTCGGCAAACGCTGGCGCATTCAGTTTGGCCTGGGGGCCCACCTGATGCGCTACGACAACGACTTCCGCTTTCTCAATCCCCTCACCCGCCAGCTGCAACCAGAACTCGACGGCAAGCTGACCAACATCACCGTCAACGCCTGGATGGTGCAGCCCGAGCTGCGGGCCGATTACCGCTTTACCCGTGGAAAGAGCGCCTGGCACTACCGCTCGGCGCTGGCCTACAGCTTTGGCCGCACCTTTGATGAACCGGGGCCCATCGTCCAGGGGGACCCGGAAGCCTGGCGCTGGCTGAACGGCGTCTCGGTGCGACGCCCTTTCCCGGCGGTGATGCCCTCGCAGGACTACCGCCTCACCCTCAACCGCATCGACATCCGCGGCGACACCGAGCGGCCGTTCGACACCAACCACTACTACGAATTCAGCGCCGAATGGCTGCTCAACACCAAGGGCACCGTGCCCCTGCTGGATGACGTGGGAGTGGGGTTGCTGGTCAACTACGGCTCGGCGCTGAAAGGGGCCAGCCTGATCTTCGTCTACAACGTGGATTGAGCGTTTTTCACTCACCTTGTTCAGCCCAGTTGACTCACTCAATCCAAACAGCCCCAAAAAGCATGCCTCTTCCCTGTGGATCCCGTAAAAGATTTCAAATAGGTTACAAGTACATCGTGTTTGTCCCCCTGCAAACCGATGAGTAGGCGGTAATATTTCCAGCCAATTTCTTCTGTCTCTACTAGGGTAAGAGATTGGTCGCATTAATGAGCGAGTTGGAAGCTCCCAGTTTGGATGGTTATGTATTTGAGAATGTCACTCCTAGTCTCTGCGTTGCTGACGATGACGCTTTCTGCTTGTTCCTCCTCCTACTCGGAGTCGAGCAATCAAGCTGACAACTGGATGAAGCTGGCCAGTGAAGGGCACATCAGTTCCGTTCACCAATACGCCGATGAGATCAACGTTCTCCAATCGAATGGGCAGTTTCCATTAGAAATCGCCTATCAGCTCAAAGATCGGCTGGCGTTTGCCACGCTTCTGGAAGTCGGCGCAGACCCCAACATCACTTTGACGTCCGGCGACACATTGCTTTGCCAAGCAGCGGCAAATGTCGATCCGTTTTATTTGCGCGAACTGCTCAGTCATGAGGTTCAACTGGCTCAAAGAGAAAGCCGCAACACCACCCGACCCAACGCCAGTTTTTGCGCCGCTGAGGCTGGCCGTATCCGCAATGTTCGACTGCTGGTCGAAGCGGGCATCGACGATACCACGACCAACGGCAATGGCCAGACCGTATGGGACATTGCATCAAAATCGGATCCCGTCACCGTGCAACATTTGCGAAAAATGTAAAGAGCCAGGTAAGGCCCCTGAGGAAGGCAGTTAATCCCGGGGGCCACCAGAGGAATCTTTGCTTACATTCCCACCGCTCCCACTGGCTCGTTGTATCCTCTGGAAACCGATAGCTTAGTGCCCCAGCGTCGGCCTCGGCCCTGAACCTATCAGGGGAAAAACTTGCCTCCCATCCAATCTGGACTAGGCTCAAAGCGCCCCGATCCGTTATCCGAACTCCGGGAAACGCCCTTGATCCGGGGCGGACCGGTCGCCAAAAGGCCGGCCATGGAAGTAGGAAATAAAGGAGAGGATGATGATGTTACGTAAAACACTGACCCTGAGTGTCCTGTTGGCCCTGGCCAGTGCTCCGGCACTGGCGAAAGACGAAGGTTTCTACGTGGGCGCCAGCCTGGGTAGTGCCTCCATTCAGCAGAAAGGCGTCGACGACAGCGATT
>CAZWED010000411.1:0-2616 GCA_964632645.1 uncultured Ferrimonas sp.
CCAGTTTCATGACAACAAAAACACCCGCCAGATGTAAGCGATCATCAACTCCATTACGCCGAAAGAGCGAGCCAGCACCGATCTCATCAAGGGCAGCCGCAAGAAGCGGATTGCCGCGGGTTCCGGTACCCAGCTGCAGGACGTGAACCGCTTGCTTAAGCAGTTCACCCAGATGCAGAAAATGATGAAGAAGATGAAAGGCGGCGGTCTCAAGAAGATGATGCGCAGCATGGGCGGCATGATGCCTCCCGGGATGAAATTTCCACGCTGACCGACTGACTTAGCCCGGGCCGGTCTAGACTTTCCAGTCAGGCACACCGGCCAACAGGGCGATCACTTTATAGCCCGCAAGGTTGCATTGAGCCTAGGTTCAGGTAAAATCGGCGGGCTTTCTACCTTGGGGCCGTTGCGGCCCCTGTTTTATTGCTTGCAAACACCATTAGAGGATGTAAACCGTATGGTAACCATTCGTTTGGCTCGTGGCGGCGCGAAAAAGCGTCCCTTCTACTCCGTTGTAGTAGCGGACAGCCGTAACGCCCGTGACGGCCGTTTCATTGAAAAAGTGGGTTTCTTTAACCCGATCGCTGCTGGTCAAGAAGAGAAGCTGCGCATTGATCTGGAGCGCGTAGAGCACTGGATCAACAACGGCGCTGCGGTATCTGACCGTGTAGCTACCCTGATCAAGGACGCCCGCAAAGCGGCAGCCTAAGTCAGGATTGGGTAGGTAAGGTTGATGTCCAACATGGAACAGATCGTCGTCGGTCGTCTTGGCTCGGCGTACGGTATCCGCGGTTGGCTGAAGGTCAACGCCTTTACCGACTCACTCGAAGGCATCTTTGAATACTCTCCCTGGCTGATTTTCTACCAGGGAAAATGGCAAGAAGTGAAGGTGGCCGACTGGCGCCGTCACAACAACGGCATCATCTGCCGGCTGGAAGGGGTCGAAGACCGCAACCAGGCGGAGCAGTACACCAACTGCGATGTTGCTATCTTGCCGGCACAGCTTGAAGCGCTGCCGGAAGACGAGTTCTACTGGCGTGATTTGATGGGCTGTACCGTGGTGAACACCCAAGGCTACGACATGGGTAAGGTGACCGGCTTGCTGGAAACCGGCTCCAATGACGTGCTGGAAGTGGAAGCCAAGAGTAACGATGCGTTCGGCAAACGGGAGCGTTTGATTCCGTTTGTGACCGAGCAGTTCATCCTTGAGGTGGACACGCTGGGCAAAAAAATTGTTGTCGACTGGGACCCCAGTTTCTAAATAGCGAGGAAAATCCCATGTGGCTAGGGGTAGTAACCCTCTTCCCTGAGATGTTCCGCGCCATCACCGACTTTGGGGTGACTGGTCGGGCCGTGAAAAATGGCCTTATTCAGGTACACACGTGGAATCCCCGTGATTTCACGACGGATCGCCATCGTACCGTGGACGATCGCCCCTACGGCGGCGGCCCCGGAATGTTGATGATGGTGGAACCACTGCGCAAAGCCATCCGCGCTGCCAAGGCAGAGGCGGGGGAGGGAGCCAAGGTGATTTACCTGTCTCCCCAGGGGCGTCCGCTGACTCAGCCTGGTGTTGAACAGCTGGCCACCTATGAGCGCGTGGTGCTGGTGTGCGGTCGTTACGAAGGTATCGACGAGCGCATCATCCAAAGCGAAGTGGATGAGGAGTGGTCCGTTGGTGACTATGTCCTCAGTGGCGGTGAACTGCCGGCCATGAACCTGATCGACGCGGTGTCCCGTTTGGTGCCCGGCGTCCTTGGGAAAGCGGCTTCGGCAGAGCAGGACTCCTTTTCGGATGGCTTGCTGGACTGTCCCCACTATACTCGTCCGGAAGTTCTGGATGGGGAAGCGGTACCGGAAGTGCTGTTAAGCGGCAACCATGAATTGATCCGGAAATGGCGCCTTAAGCAGTCCCTTGGACGCACCTGGGCGCGACGACCGGAACTGTTAAATAACCTAGCTCTGACTGACGAGCAGGCCAAGTTGCTTGCTGAGTTCGTGACCGAACAAAAGATCGAACGTTAGAGTTTTCAGTATATCTAGGATGAGAGTTTAATTATGAGCAACATCATCAAGCAGATTGAACAAGAGCAGATGAAGAGCGACGTTCCGGCTTTTGGCCCGGGTGATACCGTCGTTGTTCAAGTACGTGTAACCGAAGGCGACAAGACCCGTCTTCAGGCTTTCGAAGGCGTGGTTATCGCTAAGCGTAACCGCGGTCTGCACTCTGCGTTCACTGTTCGTAAGATCTCTAATGGTGAAGGCGTTGAGCGTGCGTTCCAGACTCACTCTCCGCTGGTAGAAAGCATCACCGTTAAGCGCCGCGGCCGTGTACGTCGTGCCAAGCTGTACTACCTGCGTGAGCGCAGTGGTAAGTCTGCACGTATCCGTGAGCGTCTGAACTAAGCATCGCTTAGTCCATCGCAAGCACACTCCAAGCCCGCCTTTATGGCGGGCTTGTTCGTTTCTGTACCATAAAAAATAGCGATTTCGTCTCTTTCGGGTCCATTCCGGCTCCAATTGTCGGTTTACAACAGTTGTCAGTGTGGCACTCTGTCTGAAGACCGCGATATTGCGGCGTGTGCATGGTAACGAGACGGAGAAAGACTATGCAGA
>CAZWED010000412.1:0-2594 GCA_964632645.1 uncultured Ferrimonas sp.
TCTCGCGGATCTGGCACACCCTGGAGCGGGTGCCCTATGGCCGCGTGGTCAGCTATGGTCAGTTGGCGGACCTGGCCGGTTTGCCGGGCCGCGCCAGACTGGCGGCCCGGGCGTTACGGCTGGCCCCGCCGGAGCGGCAGTTGCCCTGGTATCGGGTGATCGGTGCCAGTGGCAAAATCAGCATTCCCAAAGACAGCCCGGGCTATCGGGAGCAGATGATGCGACTGCGGAGTGAAGGGGTGGAAGTGAACAATGGCCGGATTTCGCTGTCCCTGTACCAGTGGCAACCGGATCTGGCCGAGTTGTTGTGGCAACTGGATTACTGAGTAGGAATCGCCTTTGATGATGCGTCTGCTGTGCTCTCTATTATTGGTGCTGCCCATGTTGGGTCAGGCCGATCCCTTTACCCCATTCCGGGCAGACTACGAGGTGTACCACGGGCAATCCTCCCTCGGCGGCGGCTATTACACCCTGGAGAAGCTGGACGACAACCGCTACCGGATGGGCTACCAGAGTGACGTTTCCTGGCTGTTGTTGTCCGACGTTCGCACCGAAACCAGCGAGTTTCTGCGTCAGGAGGACGGCCTGCTCAAACCGCTCAACTACCAGATGAAGCGCAAGGGCAGCGGCCCGGATTTCGGCGCCAGCATCCAGTTTGAGGGAAGCCAGATCGTCGCCCGCTATAAGAAGCGCGAAAAAGTGTTTCCGATGCAGAACCCCATCTATGACTCGCTGCTCTACCAGCAACAACTGCGTCTGGATGTAGCGGCCGGCAAAGCGGAGATGCGTTACCCGCTCATTCAGAAAACCAGCGAGCGGGAATACCTCTATCGCCTGGTGGGTGAGGAGGAGGTCACCATCCCGATGGGCACGGTGAGCACCCTTAAGGTGGAACGGGTACGCGAAGCCGGAGATCCCAAGCGCACCCTCATCTGGTTTATTCCGGACATGAACTACGTGGTTGCCCGCCTGGCACACTACGAAGACGGCGAGCTCAAAGCCGACATGCGCCTGCAGAAGGTCGCGTTCTACTGAGGCCCTCCGGGCCCGGCGCCTTCAGCCCCGGGCCACCACCTTCCCTTCCCGAAACAGGCACCAGCTGCCCGGTGCCATCTTGTGCCAGGCTTCGTTGCTGGTCAGCGGGCGGGTTGCGATCACCGTGACCACGTCATCCGGCGTGGTCTCTTTCTGAAAATCGATCACCACCTCGGTATCAATCAGCCGGGCTTCACCAAACGGCGCCTGCCGGGTCAGCCAGTGCAGATTGCTGCCGCACAGGGCCAACAGATACACGCCGTCGGTGATCAGCATATTGAACACCCCCAGCGCCTGCAGCGTTCTGCCCTCTTTCGCCAGAAAGCGAAACGCCTGCTTGCGGTCCTTTGGCGGCTTCGGGTAGCGCGCCGCCAGCCGGTCCATCAGAGTACAAAACGCCAGTTCACTGTCGGTGTTGCCCACCGGCAGGAAGCGTTCCGGTTTCAGCACCTCTTTATAGTCACTGAGCTGGCCATTGTGGGCAAAGCACCAGTTGCGGCCCCACAACTCGCGGCCAAAGGGGTGGGTATTCTCCAGGCACACCCGTCCGCGGTTGGCCTGCCGGATGTGGCTGACAACGGTTTTCGATTTGATCGGATAGGACTTAAGCAGGCTGGCGACCTCCGAGTGGCAACTGGGGTCGCTGTCTTTAAAAGTGCGGTTTCCCGGGCCATCGTAAAAGGTGATGCCCCACCCGTCCCGGTGCGGGCCGGTCTTGCCGCCCCGCTCCACCAGTCCGGTAAAACTGAACACGATGTCCGTCGGCACATTGGCGCTCATTGCCAGCAGTTCACACATGAAAGTTCGTGTTCCTCTTTGTCCTTAGCCTCGGCGTAATGCCGCCTGAGCCTAGGATAGCGACAAAGCCAAATCCCGCCCAGCCCCGTATTAACAAACGCCCTAGCAGAGAATCAAACGATTGTTTACTTTTTTCGTGACACTGGTCGGATCTGTGTCATACACTGTGATCACTCGCACAGTGCCTGGCGCACCGAGACACAAGGAGAATGACTGTGACTACCCTGCTTTGGAGCCTCGCTGCCATCGTGATTCTGGGAGCAGCCCTGTACCATCGGGCCTCCCTGCTCGTGTTTACCGCCCTGACTGCCGTCCTGCTCGGGATTGGCCAGTTCCTGGGCTTGGTTGGTCCCATCGGATGGGGACTGTTTGCCGTGGTGTTCCTGCCGTTAAACCTGGCACCGGTACGCCGCGCACTGCTGACTGCCCCGATCCTCAAGGTGTTCAAGGGGATCATGCCGGAGATGTCCCAGACCGAAAAAGACGCCATCGAAGCCGGTACCGTCTGGTGGGATGCCGACCTCTTTTCCGGTAAGCCCAACTGGAACACCCTGCACAACTACCCGGCTCCCAGCCTGACCGCTGAGGAGCAAGCCTTCCTCGACGGCCCGGTGGAAGAAGTAATGAAGATGGTCAACGAGTTTGACATCACCCATTACGACGCCGACCTGCCGCAGGAAGTGTGGCAGTATCTGAAAGACAACAAATTCTTCGCCATGATCATCAAGAAGCAGTACGGCGGTCTGGAATTTACCCCGTAC
>CAZWED010000413.1:0-2591 GCA_964632645.1 uncultured Ferrimonas sp.
GCCGAGCGCCAGGAAATGGGCCGCCAGTTTGTCCAGCCCCACCTCGGGCAGGTTTAAGGTGCGGAACGCCACATGATCATTGATGATCGGCTCTCCGCCTCCCAGCAAGTCGTGAATCGCCGTCGCCGACGGGCACTGCTTCTGGTAATCCTCCCACAGGGCGCCGAACAGGGATTCGACAGTGTGTGGCTTGCTCATATCAACTTCTCTCCTTGAAAGACTCAGAGCTCCAGGCCCGGAGACAGACTCTCCGGCAACGTCACCACATCGGACTCGACGGACGCCACCGGATAGGCGCAGTAATCCGCCGCGTAGTAGGCGCTGGCGCGATGGTTGCCGCTGGCACCAATGCCACCGAAGGGGGCGGAACCCGCCGCACCGGTGATCTGTCGGTTCCAGTTGACGATCCCGGCCCGGCTGCGGGGCAGGAAGTAATCCCAGTCGGCACGGTTGTCTGACAGCAGGCCGGCGGACAGGCCGTAGCGGGTGCGGTTGGCCAGGGCGATGGCGTCATCAAAGGCGTCGTAACGCACCACCTGCAACAGCGGACCGAAATACTCCTCATCCGGCAGCTCCGCGATCGCCGTGACGTCGAGAATACCGGGGCTGACCAGGCCGGTGCCGGCTTTCAGGTGGGTCAGCGGCAACAGGGCTTCAGCGCCCAGTGCCAGCAGCGAATCCTGGGCCGCCACCATCCCCTTGGCCGCGGCCTCGGAAATCATGCTGCCCATAAAGGGCGCCGGTTCGGCGTCCTGCTCACCGACGCGGATCCTGGCGGTGGCCTCGAGCAGCCTGGCCAGGATGCGATCCCCCTGCTCCGTGCGGGGCAGGTAGAGACGACGGGCACAGGTACAGCGCTGGCCGCTGGAGATGAAGGCCGACTGGATGATGTCGTGTACAGCGGCGCGCTCATCCGCCACTTCACGAACAATCAGGGGGTTGTTGCCTCCCATTTCCAGCGCCAGGATCTTGCCCGGCTGACCGGCAAACTGCTCGTGCAGCAGGTGACCGGTGCGGGAACTGCCGGTGAAAAACAGGCCATCAATGTCCGGGTGTCCGGCCAGGGCTTTACCGGTTTCCAGCTCACCCTGTACCAGGTTGATGACGCCCTCGGGCAGACCCGCCGCCTGCCACAGCTGCAGCACCAGCTCAGACACCTTGGGCGTCAGCTCCGAAGGTTTGAGGACCACGGTGTTACCGGCGATCAACGCCGGAATGATGTGGCCGTTGGGCAGGTGCCCCGGGAAATTGTAAGGCCCAAACACCGCCACCACACCGTGGGGCTTGTGACGCAGTACCGCACGCCCCGCCGGGGCCTGGTTTTCCGATACGCCGGTGCGCTCGTTATAGGCTTTAAGGGACAGACCGATCTTGCCGATCATCGCCGCCGCTTCGGTGCGGGTTTCCCACAGGGGCTTGCCGGTTTCGTCCGCAATCACCCGGGCCACCGCTTCCTTGTTGGATTCCAGCTGGTCCTTGAAGGCTTCGATCACCGCAACCCGCTTACCCAGGCCGCCGAGAAACCACGACAGCTGGGCATCCCGAGCCGCCTTAACCGCCTTGTCCACCTGCTCCGCGCTGGCACCACGGCCACGCCAGATCACCTCACCAATGGCGGGGTTCACTGAAACCAACTCCGGGCCCTGGCCTTCGCACCACTGACCACCAATCAAATGCGTCATATCGCGTTCCTTGTTACAACGGCAGGTACCAGACAGGGTCACCGGCCTTAACCATCAGTGCTCTTGCGGCGTCCTCGCTCATGCGCACTTCACCGCGTTCCTCATCCACCTGCACCACGCTACGCAGTACCCGGTAATCGGGCATGCGACCGTTGCTCAGGATGCCCTCTTCGCCCTCGTCGACCTCACCCAGCACCACGTGCAGTTTGCGGGTGGCCTGCACCGAGCGGATCTGGCTACGGGCGCACTCCACCGTCGGGCCGGCATCAAAGATGTCCACGTAGCCGCGACAGCGGAACCCCTCGGCTTCCAGCAGGGCCAGCGCCGGACGGGTATTTTCATGCACCTGGCCGACCACCAGCTGGGCTTCCGGGCTCAGCAGGTCGACGTAGATGGGGTGGCGAGGCATCAGTTCGGCCACGAACACCTTGTCGCCAATCCCGGTCAGGTAATCGGCGGTGGGAAAATCGATGCCAAAAAAGTGATCTTCCAGCCACTGCCAGAAGGGGGAGTTGCCCTGCTCGTCGGACACCCCACGCATCTCGGCGATCACCGTCTCGCCAAATCGCTTGGGAAACGCCGCCAGCATCAGGAAGCGACTGCGTGACAGCATCCGTCCGATGTTGTCACGACGCCAGCCATCGCGCAGAAACAGGGTGCACAGCTCGCTGGCACCGGTGTAATCGTTGCAGAGCGTCAGGGTCTGCACTTCGCGGCGGATGCCCAGCTTGCCGGAAAAATGCACATCGGTGCCAAGGCGGTAGTGGTAAAACGCGTCGCTGCTGCCTACGGCCGCTTCCAGCGCGCAGGTGCCCACCACTTCGCGGGAGGCGACGTCTTCCAGCACCATCAGGTAGCCTTCATCGCCCGGCGTCTCCACCGTTTTGTGAAAGCTGGCGATGGAGCGGG
>CAZWED010000414.1:0-2591 GCA_964632645.1 uncultured Ferrimonas sp.
GGTTATGCGCATCGCCCTGTTGGTAGGCGTATTCCTGCCGCTGCTGGAAGCGGGTATGCAGATGATCAAGGACACCAAAGACTCCCAGGCTGCAGGCATCTGTGTGTTTGCCGCTGCGGTAACCAACCCGGTTCTGGCCTGGGCCCTGACCATGCTGCTGGACAACAACGGCCTGATTGGCGACAAAGAGCGTCCCAAGCGTCTGTCCAAGCTGGACCGCCTGGTGATCCCCGCCGCGGTACTGCTGATCTGTCTGGCTGCCATGCTGGCGGTGGGCATGCTGGAGCCGCAATACGGCATTCCGGCCCTGATGTAAGTCAGCAACGCCCCAATCAAAAAGCGCGCCTCAGGGCGCGCTTTTTTGTGCCTGCCGCCGGGCAGAGGCGAGCCGCCACAGCCCGGGGCGTAAGCGGATGAGGGGACAGTGTCGGGGCAACGGCCAGTACAGCCTGAGCCGGCAAAGAGAGGACGAAAAAAAGCGCACCTTAAGGCGCGCTTCTGTCTCACTGGTTGGGCATACAAAAACGCCCGGCGTGGGGCCAGGCGTCAATGATTACTTCTGAGTGGAACGGTAGTGATCGAAGTGCTCGATGTAGTCGTCCAGGTTGTTTTCCAGATTCTTTCTGTACTCTGCAACGTAGTAGTCCAGCATCTCCTGCTTCTTGGCCTGCATCTGCTCCTGAGACTCGAAGCTGGTGGACCCGAACCAGGCGTTGTATCGGGCCAGGGCGTACATAAAGGACGCGCTGACTTCGCCGGTTTTCACTTCTTTGTCTTGGTTCTGCTGGTTGGCCAGCTGGATCATCGCGTTAGCACGCTCGAAAAAGGCTTTGCTGCTGTCAGACATCCTACATTCCTGTTCACAGTCCATCGGGATCACCACGACCCCCTACAGGCCTTCACGCTACGTTTTTTCCGCGACGGGCACCATACGCCGCTTCACACTCTGTTGAGTTCAAGATCCAGAATTGTGAGCAGCTTGGCAATGTGGGCAATCAGAGCCGCTGAACGATCATCCGTTCACCCAGCCCCTCCAGCTCCATCAGCACCAGATCGCTGTCCAGCTCCGCCGGCATGTGCACCGCCAGTTCGGCGGTAAACAGGGTGCCGCCATCGGCACTGGCCACACGGTGGCACTCCAGCTTCTCCACACTGATGCCATGACCGTCCAGCGTGGCGGTGATGTCGTTAACCAGGCCGGGCCGGTCAGCCGCATCAATCTGCAGGTGAACCGGCTTGGCGTAGACCGCCTGTTCCGGATGGCACTCGTGGATCTGCACCAGCATGCGCGGCGCCTCGGTCAGCGCCTCCTGCAGTTGCTGCACCTGGGAGCGCGGTGCCTCCACCTTGATGATGGCGGCAAACTGGCCCTCCAGGTTGATGGTGCGGGTGTTCAGCCACTTGCCCTGATGGTGGTGGGTGGTGGCCGCCAGTTGGTTCAGCATTCCGGGCCGATCCGGTCCGATAACGGTCATCAGAAAGTGCGCGTTCATAGCCAGACTCCTTGATCCCTTAGGCGTAAATTCAGTGTAACCCAGTCAGCCCGACGCAACCTGATCGGGATCATGTGGACTGGGCCTGCCAACACAAATGTCATAGTCTGGATCCGTCCCAATCCGATTGAGCCAACGATGAACAAACCTTACTCTCAGGCCTGCGACAACAACAAAGCCCCAATCCTTGAGCGCCTCACGGTAACCTTCGCCAGCACCGCACGGGTGCTGGAGATTGGCAGCGGCACCGGCCAGCACGCGGCCCACTTTGCGCCACGGCTTCCCCATTTGCTCTGGCAACCCAGCGACCGACAGGAAAACCTCCCTGGCATCCGGCTTTGGTGTCAGGAAACGGCGGCTGACAACCTGCTGCCGCCCATCGTCCTCGACGTAACCGGGACCTGGCCAACGAACCCCTACGACGGCATGTACAGTGCCAACACCGCCCACATCATGGCGTGGCCCGTGGTACAGAGAATGTTGCGCGGGGTCGGGCAGGGGCTGAGCCCCGGTGGCCACTTCTGCCTCTATGGCCCGTTTCATTACGGCGGCCGGCCCACCAGCGACAGCAACGCCCGCTTTGACGCCTACCTCCGTGAACAGGGCCTTGGCATGGGCATCCGCGATATGGAAGCGGTGTGCGACCTGGCCTCACAACATGGACTCAACCTGGAAAACGACCACGCCATGCCAGCCAATAACCGACTGTTGGTGTTTTCAAAGGGGCAGTGAACAGCTTAACGCGAACGGAGAGGCTGAAAAGCTGAGTTTTGGGGGCAGGGGAGATGGCTGGTTTGGCGCCAGGAGCGGTTGTTCGGCTCTAAGCCTCACTTCCAGCAAAAACGGACGACAAGGTCATATCTAATCGTTCTCGCAGAGTGATACTGCGGTTATGTTCATACTGTTTCTTTATACAGACAAAAGTGGACGAAAACGAGCCGGCTTGTGTTTTAGGAAGCCTCTTGATAGCTTTCCATTTAAACTATCTATATCAGTATGTTAGTGGTGATTCGGATACTATTCACAGAAGGGCCAACAAAAGCCCAGGCTCCTGATTTAGCCCGATCCCGAGGATTAGAAGCCCAGGCTCGTTGTTTG
>CAZWED010000415.1:0-2585 GCA_964632645.1 uncultured Ferrimonas sp.
GTGAGGGAGCCCACCAGGATGGTCAGGCCCAGCACCAGAGAGTAGTCACGGTTCAGGGCGCCATTGACGAAGTACTGGCCGATGCCGGGAATGCCGAACACGGTCTCGATCACCACCGAGCCGGTGAAGATGCCGACGAACGCCGGGCCAAGATAAGACACCACCGGCAACATGGCGGGCTTCAGCGCGTGCTTGAAGATGATGTAGCGCATCGGCAGGCCCTTGGCGTGGCAGGTCCGGATAAAGGGCGAGTGCAGCACTTCGATCATGGAGCCGCGCATGATACGGGCGATGGAGGCCATGTAGAGGATCGCCATGGCCGACACCGGCAGCACCAGATTGGCCCAGTGGCCGTCATTCCAGCCGCCGGCGGGCAGCCAGTTGAGGCCGACAGCAAAGATCATCACCAGCACCGGCGCCAGCACAAAGGAGGGCAGCACCACGCCCACCATCGCCAGGCTCATGACGGTGTAATCCACCCAGGTGTTTTGCTTGAGTGCCGCCACGGTGCCCAGTGCGACACCAAAGATCACGGTGAACACAAAGGCCACCACACCCAGCTTGATCGACACCGGGAAGCTCTGGGCCACCAGCTCGTTCACGCTGTAGTCGCGGTATTTAAAGGAGGGGCCCAGGTCCCCTTTCAGCAGGTCACCGAGGTAGTACAGATACTGCTGCCACATCGGCTTGTCCAGGTGGTACTTGGCTTCAATGTTGGCCAGTACTTCCGCCGGCAGGTTGAAGTCGCCGGTAAACGGACTGCCCGGTGCCGACTGCATCATAAAGAACGACAGGGTCACCAGGATAAACAGGGTGGGGATCGCCATGGCCAGGCGCCGCACGGTAAATTGCAACATGTCTAAACTCCTTGTGCCTCACGGGCACAGACTTCCGAGCCTCGCCCGTCAATGGGCGATGATGTACAGGTTCTTGCTGTAGATGGTGTCTTCAACGTTATTCATCGGGTAACCCCCTACGTAGGGTTTCACCAGACGGCTGATCACCGATTCGTACACGGGGAGCACCGGTGCTTCTGCAGCGATGATCTCTTCGGCGCGGGTATAGAGCTTGGCGCGCTCTTCGTCGTCCGCCACCAGGCGAGACTGGGCCATCAACGCGTCGTATTCGGCGTTGGCCCACTTGCCCTTGTTCTGACCGTGATTGGACAGCATCACGTCGAGCATGGTGGAGGCTTCGTTGTAGTCCCCGGCCCAGCCGGCACGGGCAACTTCAAAGCGGCCTTGGTTGCGGGTATCCAGGAAGGTTTTCCACTCCTGGTTCTCCAGTCGCACCTGTACCCCCAGCGGTTTCCACAGCTGTGCCACCACGATGGCGATCTTCTTGTGGGATTCGCTGGTGTTGTAGAGCAGGTTGATCAGCAGCGGACGGTCCGGGCCGTAACCCGCTTCCGCCATCAGTCGCTTGGCTTCCGCCAGTCGCTCTTCATGGGTCCAGGTCGCGTGTTCGATGACCGGCGGTTTAAAGCCGTTCACCGAGGAGGGGGTGAAGGTGTAGGCCGGACGCTGGCCCTGGCCCAACACGTACTTGGTCAGTGCTTCACGGTTCACCGCCAGCGACAGCGCCTTACGGACCCGCGGGTCGTCGTAGGGGGCCACCTTGGTGTTGAACTCGTAGTAGTACATGGACAGATACGGGGTGGTGCGGATCTCGTCCGGGATTTCCCCTTTGAGCTTTTTGAAGTGCTCCAGGGGGATGGTCAGCGTCATGTCCACTTCACCGGCCTTATAACGGGCCAGTTCGGTATTGGGGGAGACGATGGCCAGGTAGGTCACCTTATCCAGCACGGTATTGGCGTTGTCCCAGTAGGTCGGGCTGCGGGTCAGTTCGATCCGTTCGTTGACCACCCACTTCTCCAGGGTATAGGCACCGTTGGTCACCATGTTTTCCGGGCGGGTCCACTGGTCACCGTACTTCTCCACCACCTTGCGCGGGGTCGGGAAGGTGTTCTGGTGAGCCAGCATGCGCACAAAGTAGGGCACCGGCTTTTCCAGTGTCACTTCAAAGGTGCGATCGTCCACGGCCCGTGCGCCCAGAGACTCCGGCGGCATCTCGCCGAGGATGATCCTGGACGCGTTCTCGACGGTGGCGATCTCCAGATACCAGGCGTAGCGAGAGGCGGTGGCCGGATCCACGGCGCGACGGAAACCGTAAACGAAATCGTGGGCGGTCACCGGGTCGCCATTGGACCACTTGATCCCTTCGCGCAGGTGGAAGGTGAAGGTCTTGTTGTCTTCGGATACCTCCCAGTGGGTGGCTTGGGCAGGAATGATGTTGCCATCGGCATCCTGCTGCACCAGCCCTTCGAAGAGGTCCTTAGTGATGGTGGATCCCGTGGTGCCTTCTACCTTCTGAGGGTCCAGTGACGCCGGCTCAGAGCCATTGCCCCGTACCAGTTCCTGCACCGGGTGCAGACGGGTTCCCTCAGGTACTTGTGCCCCCTGGGCGACCGGCAGTACCGACGCCAGGATCAGGCTGAGCCCCACGGCTTTCATTATGGTTTTCGCCATGTACAGCGCGCTCCCTGGTTCTGTTATTGTTTTTTTGCTTTTGTTAACTTCCTTCGT
>CAZWED010000416.1:0-2568 GCA_964632645.1 uncultured Ferrimonas sp.
GGCGTCAAACTCCGATTGTAGCCACTGCACCACCGGATCCTGCAGGAGGTCCTCCCGGGCCTGAACCAGCCTTTCCTGGTGCAGGCGACGGCGGATCTCCAGCGGCGTTTCCCGGCCCGGCAAGTTGTCTTCCACGATCATCAGATCAATGGGTTCGCCCCACGCCCGCTCCATGCTCTCCTTCAGCGGACCGATCACCGATTCGCTGTTCAGGTGACGCTGCTCGGCGCGCAGGTGCAGACGTACGACATTGCCTTGCCGCTCCATCACGGAGTTGATGGCAAGCTGGCGCGGCCGGGCACCGATGCCCAACTGTGCCATGGTCTGGTACCAAAAGGCATCCGTTTCGTTACGGGCGATCGCCCGTTTCACCCCATCGTCCGTCAGCGGACGGGCCGCCACGGGACTGGCAGTGACCGGCAACGGGGCACGGGCTGGCGGTGACGCCGGCGCTTCAGACGAAACCGGAGCCTGTGCAACCGGCGCTTGCGCGACCACCACATCAGCCACAGGCGCCTCGGCGCGGGCCACCGTCGATGCCGGGGCTGCGGGGGCGTCATCCACCACCCAGGGGGGCGGATCCAGGTCCTCTTGCGGCGCGCTGGCAACCGGCGCTGGCGCCGGTTTGGCGACAGGTGTCGCGGCCGGTTTCGGCGCCGGCTCAGGCGCGATCGCCTCCGCTGGAGCCACAACGGCGGTCGCGACCGATTCAGTCGCGGCCTGGCGGTGCTCCGTCGGCTTCGCGGTGCCCGTCCGGGACACCGTTTCCGGCTTTGGGCCGGCCTCGTCCTCCAGGGCCGCATCCAGTCGGGTCTGGAGATTGCGATGATTGGACAGCGCCATCTCCAACAGCCCTTCGATGCCGGCGCCTGATGCGGGTTGGGACGGGGTCTCCATCACCGGCGCATGTTCAACCTCCGTCGCCCCACCGGACTGCGCGGCAAACGCGGCGTAGGAATCCATCATGTCCCGGTAATCGTCCTCCTCATCGGAGGCGTCCGCTGTGACGTCGGTGGCCACATCGGCCCGTTGATGCTCGGCCTGGGCCAGGATCATCGCCTGCTCTGCCGCCATCGCCCCGGCGTCAGCCGGGGCAGAAGTGGCGGGAGCCATCACCGGCGCAACACCGGCGTCGCTGCGGGCCTGTTCCGCCTGCGCCAGGATGCCGGCCTGTTCATCAGACAGCGCCTGAACGTCGGAGGCCGTGTCGTCCGCTTCGGGATCCGGGGTTAACGTGTCCGGGGCCGCCGGTTGCACCGCCGCGGGCACAGGCTCGGGCGCGGTCGGTACCACTTCGCTGGCCACTTTGGCCGGCGCCACGTTGGCCTCGGCAGGCACTGCGCCGGCCCCTTGGCTGGTCGGCTCTGAGACCGCACTGACGGGGGCCGAAACGGCACCCAGTTGCGGCTGGGGAGCCGCCATCGGTGGCGCGGGGTTAAGCGGCGCAAACGCCAGTGCCCGCAGCAACACCATCTCGAAGCCACTGCGCGGATCCGGCGCCAGCGCCAGGTCCTGGCGCCCCTGAGTCAGCATCTGGTACCAGAGCTGAACCTGTTCCCGATCCAGCGCCTGGGAGAGGGCCTGGACCTCGCCGCCCTCTTCACTCAGGTCCGCCGCCCGGACGTTGAACTGGCACAGCGCCACCTGGTGCAACATGGCCGCCATCTGGCGCAGCAGGTCATCGTGGTCCGGCGCGAACGCTTCCACTTCGTCGAGCACCGCCATCAGGGTCTGCGGGTCCCCCTGGGCCAACCCCTTCAACAGGCGCAAGGCGTAGCTGTTGTCGAGGGTACCCAGCATCGCCTGTACCGATGCCAGCGTCAGCTGACCGCCACCGTGGGCGATCGCCTGGTCGGTCAGGCTCATGCCGTCACGGACACTGCCATCGGCCGCCTGGGCCAGCAGATCGAGCGCGGCGGGTTCGTAGGACACCTGATCCGCATCCAGCACCTTGGCCAGGTGCGCGCTGATCCGCGCCACCGGGACACTTTTGAGGTTGAACTGCAAACAGCGGGACAGCACGGTAACCGGCAGCTTTTGCGGGTCCGTAGTGGCCAACAGGAATTTGACGTGCGGTGGCGGCTCTTCCAGCGTCTTCAGCAGCGCGTTGAAGCTGTGGCGGGAGAGCATGTGCACTTCGTCGATCAGGTAAACCTTGAAGCGCCCCCTGACCGGCTGGTACTGCACGTTGTCGAGGATCTCCCGGGTGTCATCCACCTTGGTGCGGGAGGCCGCATCGATCTCGAGCAGGTCGACAAACCGCCCTTCGCTGATTTCGCGGCAGTGGCTGCACTGGCCGCAGGGGGTCGCAGTGATCCCGGTTTCGCAGTTCAATCCCTTGGCCAGCAGACGGGCAATGGAGGTTTTCCCCACTCCCCGGGTGCCGGTGAACAGGTAGGCATGGTGCAGACGGTTCTGCTCCAGGGCATGGGTGAGGGCCTTGAGCACGTGCTCCTGACCCACCACTTGATCAAAACTGGCCGGGCGCCATTTTCGCGCCAGTACCTGATATGACATGGTGTTCCTTGAAAGCGGGACGACGAGGTTAAAAAAGGATGCTAACACAGC
>CAZWED010000417.1:0-2326 GCA_964632645.1 uncultured Ferrimonas sp.
CACCATCATGCCGCTGGTCGCCCTCTCCCCGGCCCTGGCGCCGCAACTGGGGGTTGGCCTGACCCTGCTGTTCGGCTGGCAGAGCATCTTCCTGGCCCTGACCGCCATCGGCATCGTCTGGCTTGGCCTGACCCTGCGCCTGCCCAAGGTGAAGCCGGTGGCCAGCCAGCGCTCTGTGCGTGGCGACATTGCGGCCCTGTTCCGTTCCCGGGTGTACCTGGGCAACGTGGTGATCTTTGGTGCCGCTTCCGCCGCCTTCTTCGCCTACCTGACCGGCATGCCGGAAATCATGGCGAGCCTGGGTTACGACGCCAGCCAGATTGGCCTCTCCTTCGTGCCCCAGACCATCGCCTTTATGGCCGGTGGTTACTTCGGCAAGCGCCTGGTAAGCCGTCACGGCGATGGCGCGGTGCTGAAAGGGCTGCTGATGCTGTTTACCGTGGCGTCCGCCGTGATCGTGGTGGCCAGCCAGATGAACATCACCACCATCTGGCCGCTGCTGGTGCCGTTCTGCTTCCTGGCGGTGACCAACGGCGCGCTCTACCCCATCGTGGTGAACCGGGCGCTGTCCAGCAAACCGGAATGCGCCGCCACTGCGGCGGGCCTGCAGAACAGCCTGCAGATCACCATCAGCTTTGGCGCCAGTGCCCTGGTGGCGGCGTTCGCCAGCATGGCCCTGCCGGTGACCGGCCTGACCATTGGCGTCAGCGCCCTGGTGGTGTTGCTGGGCGCCTACTGGGCCAGTGCCGCCGACGAGCTGGACGCGCAGCCGGAACTGGTGACCGAGCAGTAAACAACGCCCCCGGGGTTTGGGTGGACATGGCCCACTCCGATAAAAAAACGCCGCTCATTGAGCGGCGTTTTTGTTCGTATGGCGCTGGCGTCAGTCGTTCAGCTCCACCGTCATATCACCGGTGACGGTGCTGGAGCAGGCCAGGAAATACCCCGCCTCAATCTCGTCCGGTGTCAGCCCCATCACCGAGCTGCTCTCCAGCTTCTCCTTCTCCCCTTTGCACTTGCAGGAGCCACAGACGCCGGTGCGACAGGCCGCAAAGATCGGCAGGCCGCCCTGTTCAAGGCTGTCCAGCACCGTCTGGCCCGGCAGGATAGGCAGTTCAATGCCATCCACCGACAGTTGGTGCCCCGCCGCGTCGGTGTCTGCCACCGCCGTGGGTTGCGGGGCCACAAAGGCTTCGCTGTGGATGCGGGTTTCCGCCACCCCTTCGGCACGCAGCATCGCTTTAACCGCATCCATGTAGCCCTGAGGGCCACAGATCATCGCGGTGCGGGATTGCAGGTCCGGCACCCGGGCGCGAAGCTGGGCCTGATCCAGGCGCCCCCTGAAGGGGTCCGGATCCGGGCTGTCGCCCAAAACCCAGTGCAGGCTCAGGTTGGGATGAACGGCCGCCAGCGTTTCCAGCGCGTCCGGGAAGATCTTGTCCGCTTCACTGCGGGCGCTGTGGACGAACACGATGTCCGCCTCCGGCTCCCGCTGCAGGCGCTCCCGCAGCATGGAAAACACCGGCGTGATGCCGCAGCCGGCAGAGAGCAGCAGCCAGGGGCCATCGCCCGCCGTATCCCGGTGAAACTCACCGGCAGGGGCCATCGCCTCGAGCACGTCGCCGGGCTTAAGGTTATCCAGCAGGTAATTGGAAACCCGGCCACCGGGCACCCGCTTGATGGTGAGTTGCAGGCGGTCGTCGCCGGGAATGGAGCTGAGGCTGTAGGCACGGGCACTGGTGCGATCGCCGATCGGCACCAGCAAGGTCAGGAACTGCCCGGGGATGAAATCCACAGCCTGATCGCTGTTGAAAAAGAAGCTGGTGACGTCTGCGGTTTCCGGACGCACCTCATGACAGGTCAAAAGCATGGTGATTCCAGCGGTTGAAACTACGGAAAGGGGGCGGTAACCCGCCCCCACTCTTCAGCCGGCTCAGGCGGCCAGGATGTCGTTGATGTCCTGTTCAACGGTGGTGATCAGGCGCAGGCCAAACTGCTCGTTCAGGGCCGCCACCAGGTTGTCGGTGAGGAAGCCCGGTACGGTCGGACCGACGCGGATGTCTTTGATGCCCAGGGCCAGCAGGGTCAGCAGAATGGCGATCGCTTTCTGCTCAAACCAGGACAGCACCAGGGAGAGCGGCAGTTCGTTCACGCCACACTCGAACGCCTCGGACAGCGCCAGGGCCAGCTGGATGGCGGAGTAGGCGTCGTTGCACTGGCCCACATCCAGGAAGCGCGGCACGCCGTTGATGTCGCCGAACTCCAGATCGTTGAACTTAAACTTGCCGCACGCCAGGGTCAGGATCAGAGTGTCTTTCGGCGCCTG
>CAZWED010000417.1:2336-2557 GCA_964632645.1 uncultured Ferrimonas sp.
GCGAACTCGGTGTAGTAGTTGCGCTCCGCCTTGTCGCCGTCACAACCACCCAGCAGGAAGAAGTGCTTGATGTTGCCGGCCTTCACCTGCTCAATCACCGCCGGGGCCGCCGCCATCAGGGCGTTGCGGGCAAAGCCGGTGGTGGTGTAGTGCGGGATCTCGTCGTACTTGAAGCCCTCACAGGCCAGCGCTTTCTCAATCACCGCGCTGAAGTCGTCGCC
>CAZWED010000418.1:0-2555 GCA_964632645.1 uncultured Ferrimonas sp.
AGGCGATCATCGAAGACGCCATCGCCCGCATCAAAGAGAAAGTGGGTGGCGACAAGGTGATTCTGGGCCTGTCCGGCGGCGTTGACTCCTCCGTAGTGGCGATGCTGCTGCACCGCGCCATCGGCGAACAGCTGACCTGCGTATTCGTTGACAACGGCCTGCTGCGCCTGGACGAAGGCGACCAGGTGATGGAGATGTTCGGTGACCACTTCGGTCTGAACATCGTGCGCGTTGACGCCGAGGAGCGCTTCCTGTCCGCACTGGAAGGCGTGGAAGACCCGGAAGCCAAGCGCAAGATCATCGGCCACACCTTCATCGAAGTGTTCGACGAAGAAGCCTCCAAGATCCAGGACGTGAAGTGGCTGGCTCAGGGCACCATCTACCCCGACGTGATCGAATCTGCGGGCGCGGCCACCGGCAAAGCCCACGTGATCAAGTCCCACCACAACGTGGGCGGTCTGCCGGAAGACATGGAGCTGGGTCTGGTTGAGCCGCTGACCGAGCTGTTCAAAGACGAAGTGCGCAAGATCGGCCTGGAACTGGGCCTGCCTTACAACATGCTGTACCGTCACCCCTTCCCGGGTCCGGGTCTGGGCGTGCGTGTACTGGGTGAAGTGAAGAAAGAGTACTGCGACCTGCTGCGCCGTGCCGACGCCATCTTCATCGAAGAACTGCACAAGGCTGACCTGTACAACAAGGTGTCCCAGGCGTTCACCGTGTTCCTGCCGGTACGCTCTGTTGGCGTAATGGGCGATGGCCGTAAGTACGACTGGGTGGTGTCCCTGCGTGCGGTGGAAACCATCGACTTTATGACCGCCCACTGGGCCCACCTGCCTTACGACTTCCTGGGTCGCGTATCCAACCGCATCATCAACGAAGTCAACGGCATCTCCCGCGTGGTGTACGACATCTCCGGCAAGCCGCCGGCGACCATCGAATGGGAGTGAGGTGATCGCCTCCTGGCGTTAACCCCACCAATGAAAAACCCGGCGCTCGCGCCGGGTTTTTTTGTGCCTGAACCTGGGGTTACCGCAGCTCCAGGGTGACCTGGTTGATGGTGCCGGTAAAGCGGGTGGCCTGCCCCTCGCCAATGCCCTCGACCACCGGGGTGGCTTCGTCCACGCCGACGTCGGCGGACTCATCCAGCGAGAACATGTTGGACTGGGTCTGCTCGATGCGCCCCTCGGCCACGGTTTTGCCGTTCACGCGGATTTTGCCGTTGCCGCCTTTGCCCAGGCCGCCGCCATCGTAATCGAAGTCGAAGGTGATGGTGGCCTTGCCGGCGGGCAGGGGCTCGGAGGCCATGATGGTGTCGGACTTCAGCCCCAACCAGTTATAGGTGTAGGCCGGTTTGCCGTCCTTCATGTAGAGCGCCCAGCCGCCAAAACGGCCACCCTGGGCGAGGATCACGCCATTGGCGCCGCCCTCCGGGATGTCCACCTCGGCAATGATGCCGCTGGAGCGGTTCTTCACGTTGAGGAAGGTGTTTTCCATCATCCCGTCCATCCCCTCGTAGAGGGTCAGGGAGGTGCGTGACCCCATCAGGTCCGGGCGGCCGGCCCGTACCGGGTCAAACCGCTCGATGCTGCGGTCGTCGATGGGCAGGGCGTGGTAGCGGGCCGCTTCTTCCATAAAGCGCGCCTGCATCTCCTTCAGCTTCTCCGGGTTGCTGGCGGCAAGGTCGCGATTGAGGCTGAAATCCTCACGGATGTTGTACAGCTCCCAGCCCGTTCCTTCGCTTTCTTCGGCCAGTGGGCGACGGGGCTCGGCTTCCCAGGGCGCCTTATGCACCACGCCCGCGAGCCAGCCGTCGTGGTAGATCGCCCGGTTGCCGATGATTTCGAAATACTGGGTTTTGTGGCGGTCTTCGGCGTTGGGGTGGTCAAAGCTGTAGAGCATGCTGACCCCCTCCATCGGAGTTTGCGTTACGCCGTTCACCGTTTTCGGCTCGGGCAGCGCCGCCGCATCCAGCACCGTCGGCGCCACATCGATGACGTGGTGAAACTGGGTGCGGACCTCGTTCTTGTCGCGGATCCCCTTGGGCCAGTGGATCACCATGCCGTTGCGGGTGCCACCGAAGTTGGAAGCCACCTGTTTGGTCCACATAAACGGCGCGTTGAACGCCACCGCCCAGCCCGCCGACATGTGCGGGAAGGTGTTGGGGCCGCCCCATTCGCCGATCCGGGCGAGCATGTCCGGCACGGTTTCCTCGATGCCATTGAAGTAGGTCATCTCGTTGAACATGCCGTTCATGCCCCCTTCGGCGCTGGTGCCGTTGTCCCCGGCGATGTAGATGAACAGGGTATTGTCCAGCTCATCCATCTCTCGCAGGGCCTCCACCAGACGCCCCACCTGCCGGTCGGTGTGCTCGGTGAACCCGGCAAAGAACTCCGCCTGGCGGGTGAACAGCCGACGCTCCTCGTCCGACAGGCGGTTCCAGTCTTTGATGGCCTCCGGCTTGCTGGCGAGTTGCGTCCCTTCCGGTACCACACCGAGTTCGATCTGGCGGGCCAGAGTGGCTTGCCTTACCGCGTCCCAACCCTGGTCAAACTGCC
>CAZWED010000419.1:0-2538 GCA_964632645.1 uncultured Ferrimonas sp.
TCGGGTTGCCTCTACCGTCCATGCCGTGACAGGCAAAACAGCCCTTCATAAAGGCGCCCTGGCCGGCTTTGGCCATCTCGGCGTCGTGTTCACGACCAGAGAGACTCAGCACGTATTCAGCCAGCGCCGGGATCTCCTCGTCGGTGATCGGCAGGCCCCCTTTCGGCGGCATAAAGCCACGACGGCCGTTGAGAATGGTGGTCTTGATGGTTTGCGGGTCACCACCGTACAGCCAGCCATCATCGGTCAGGTCAGGGAAGCCGCGGCTGCCCTTGGCGTCGGAGCCATGGCACTGGGCGCAGTTCTGCAGGAACAGGCGTTGGCCGATTTTACGGGCTTCCTCATCCTGGGCCAGATCTTCAATGCTGCGGGCAGCAAAGGCCTGGAAGATGGGGCCGAAGTGCGCGTCAGCGGCAGCGACTTCACGGTCGTACTGAACCAGACCCTTGGCATCATCTGCGCGGGCGGCGGACGCCGCGTCGCGAGATTGCTCCAGATTGACCACCTGCTTGTTGGCGGAGGTCCAGTTCAGCAGGCCGGCGAAGTTACCCATGCCGGGGTAGAGCGCCAGATAGCCAACACCAAACACGATGGTGAGGACAAACATGTAACTCCACCATTTCGGCAGAGGGTTGTTGATCTCCTCGATGCCGTCGAAGGTGTGCCCCATGGACTCACCTTCCTCTTTCCCCATCTTGTCCTTCTGGCACCAGATGAGCAGCAGAAGGCTGCCCACCATAACCGCCAGAACACAGAAGATGACGATGACACTCAAAATGTTACTCATCTGCGATTACTCCTTAATGGATCCCTTCGCTTTGTCCTCATCGGCGAAAACCAGGTTGGCGGCTTCGTCAAAGGACGGCTTCCTTTTCTTGGAGTAAGCCCAGGCAAACACCCCAATCATGGCGAACATCAGGCCCAGGGTGTAAAAACCGTGAAAGGTACCGTAATCCATTATCTCTTCCTTATTTCAGTGCGGTGCCCAATACCTGCAGGTAAGCGATGATGGCGTCCATCTCAGTCTTACCTTTAACGCTGGCAGCATCCTTCTCGATCTCTTCGTCGGAGCCGTAAGGCACGCCGAACTGATCACGGAACAGTTTCAGCTTGTCGGCGGTATGTTCGCCGGTCAGCTCATTCTCTTCCAGCCAGGGGAAGCCAGGCATATTGGACTCCGGCACAACGGCACGGGGGTCAATCAGGTGAACCCGGTGCCAGTCATCGGAGTAACGGCCGCCGACACGGGCCAGATCCGGACCGGTACGTTTGGAGCCCCACAGGAAGGGGTGTTCCCAAACGTGCTCACCAGCAACGGAGTAGTGGCCGTAGCGCTCGGTTTCCGCACGGAAAGGACGGATCATCTGGCTGTGGCAGTTGGCACAACCTTCACGGATGTAGATGTCACGACCTTCCATCTGCAGCGCAGTGTAGGGCTTGAGGCCATCCACCGGCTGAGTGGTTTCCTGCTGGAAAATCAGCGGAACAATCTCAGCCACGCCACCGAAGCTGATGGCGATGACGGTGAAAATGGCCAGCAGACCGACGTTCTTTTCAACAATTTCGTGTTTGAATTTCATGGTCGGTACTCCTTATGCCGCCGCAGCTGCCGGTTGTTCCGCGATGCTGCCCTTGGGCGCGGTCACGGTACGGTAGACGTTGTACGCCATCAGGAACATGCCCGCCAGGAAGAAGGCACCACCAACGAAACGCACGAAGTAGAACGGGTAGGAGGCTGACAGGGCTTCAACGAAGCTGTAAGTCAGAGTGCCGTCCGCGTTCACTGCACGCCACATCAGGCCCTGCATCACACCGGAAATCCACATGGCAACGATGTAAAGCACGGTGCCGATGGTGGCCAGCCAGAAGTGCACGTTAATCAGCTTGACGCTGTACATACGGGCCTGACCAAACAGGTTGGGGATCAGGTGGTACAGAGAACCGATGGACACCATCGCTACCCAGCCCAGCGCACCGGAGTGCACGTGACCCACAGTCCAGTCGGTGTAGTGGGAGAGGGCGTTTACGGTCTTGATGGACATCATCGGGCCTTCGAAGGTGGACATACCGTAGAAGGACAGAGACACAATCAGGAAGCGCAGGATCGGGTCGGTACGGAGTTTGTGCCAGGCGCCGGACAGGGTCATGATGCCGTTGATCATGCCGCCCCAGGAGGGAGCAAACAGGATCAGGGACATCACCATACCCAGAGACTGAGTCCAGTCGGGCAGGGCGGTGTAGTGCAGGTGGTGCGGACCGGCCCAGATATAGAGGGAGATCAGCGCCCAGAAGTGCACGATGGACAGGCGGTAGGAGTAAACCGGACGCTCTGCCTGCTTGGGCACGAAGTAGTACATCATCCCCAGGAAGCCGGCGGTCAGCAGGAAGCCTACGGCGTTGTGGCCGTACCACCACTGAACCATCGCATCAACGGCACCGGCATAGATAGAGTTAGACTTCCACAGTCTAACAGTTACCGCCATTGAGTTTACAATGTGCAGCACAGCAACGGTGATGATAAAGGCGCCGAAGAACCAG
>CAZWED010000420.1:0-2536 GCA_964632645.1 uncultured Ferrimonas sp.
GATCCGAGGTGGGTGTTACGTTACTGGCCGGAGGGAAGGGCGAACAGACCCCGAACGGGATAGATGCAGGTGCGGGTTGATTTGGATCAATATCGACAGCGCACAAAGCCCCCGGGAGCGGGGGCTTGGGCTGAGCGGACGGGGTGTTTGCCGTCTATTTGGACGCCGGATGTGGTACCGCCGGCAGGGCGGTCGACAGCGCGTCATTGCCCTCGTAGTTGGCGGGCAAACGATGGGCGATCCCCTTGTGGCAATCGATGCAGGTTTTGCCTTCCGCACTGGCGCGGGCATGAAGCTGACCGGCCACCCCTTTTTGCTCGGTAAAGTCCATAAAGTCGAAGTTATGGCAGTTACGGCACTCCTGGGAGTCGGTGCGTTTCATTCGCGCCCACTCCCGCTCGGCCATCTGCAACCGGTGTTCATCAAATTTCATCGGGGTGTCGACGATGCCGGTGATCTTGCCCAGCACCTCCTTGGAAGCCTGGATCTTGCGGACCATCTTGTGAGTCCAGTCCTTCGGCACGTGGCAATCCGGGCAGGTGGCGCGCACTCCGCTGCGGTTGTTGTAGTGCACCGTGGAGACGTACTCCTCGTAGACGTTGTCCTTCATCTCGTGGCAGCCGATGCAGAAGGCTTCCCGATTGGTCAGTTCCATGCCGGTGTTGAAGGCCCCCCAGAACAGGATGCCGCTGACAAAGCCAAGGATCAGCAGGGTGCCCAACGCCCGTCGACTGGGTTGGCGAAACGTGCGCCACAGGCCCTTCAGGCCATTGGTGATAGACATGCAGCTTCCCTCAGTCGTTGGCGAACTGGCCCAGGCCGGTAAAGTCGTTGCCCACCGGCGGCGTGACGTCCGCCTGGGTTACGTGACACTGCAGGCAGAGGTAGCGGCGGGGCGCCACCTTGGCCTGAACCACCCCGTCACGATCGATAAAGTGGGTGGGGCTGATCCGCGGTGCGCCGGTGGTCAGGTAGTTGTCCACGTCGTGGCACTGCAGGCAGCGATTGGTGGCGGGGGTGATCTGGTATCCCTGCACCTTGTGGGGAATGAGGGGCGGTTGGTTGACGTAGTTCAGCGCCTGGCGGCCGGATTCTTTTCGCACCGGTTTCAGGCCGCTGGCGGGGCTGGTCTGCGCCAGTGGCAGATCGGCCCGCAGGCCAAAGTGTTGGGTGTCCGCGGCGCCGGCAATCAGGGGCATCAGCGCGGCGAGGGCAATCAGCGGTCGAAGAGTCATAATGGGCTCCAAAATTTGACGGTTGGGGGGCGGCTCGCCGCCCCCTTGGCGACATCAGGCCTTGCGCACCTTGACGGCGCACTTCTTGTAATCGGTCTCCTTGGAGAGCGGGTCGGTGGCGTCCAGGGTGAGCTTGTTCACCAGGGTGCTGGCGTCAAAGAACGGCATGAACACCAGCCCGCGCGGCGGCTTGTTGCGGCCGCGGGTTTCCACCATGGTTTCCACTTCGCCGCGACGGGAGGTGACCAGCACGGTGTCACCACGGCGCAGGCCGCGCTCTTTGGCGTCCAGCGGATGCATAAACACCACGGCGTCGGGGAAGGCCCGGTACAGCTCGGGCACGCGTTGGGTCATGGTGCCGGTGTGCCAGTGCTCCAGCACCCGTCCGGTGGAGAGCCAGAGGTCGTACTCGCTGTCCGGCGACTCCGCGGCCGGTTCGTAAGGCAGCGCGAAGATCACCGCTTTGCCATCGGGTTTGCCGTAGAACTGGAAGTCGCTGCCCGCCTTGACGTACGGGTCGGAGCCCTCCTTAAAGCGCCACAGGGTCTCCTTACCGTCCACTACCGGCCAGCGCAGCCCGCGCTCCTGGTGATAGCGGTCAAAGGGCGCCAGGTCATGGGCCTTGCCTCGGCCAAAGCGGGCGTACTCCTCAAACAGCCCCTTCTGGATGTAGAAACCGGCGGCCCGGGCGTCGTCATTGAGGCGATCCTCGGGGATCTCAGCAAGGCCAAAGCGGTTGACCTCACCATTGGCAAACAGGATGTCGAACAGGGTTTTGCCCTTGTACCCGGGCTTCTGATCGAGCAACGCCTGCGGCCACACCTCCTCCACCGTAAAGCGCTTGGCGAACTCCATCAGCTGCCACAGGTCCGATTTGGCCTGGCCCGGTGCCTTCACCTGCTGGTACCAGAACTGGGTGCGGCGCTCGGCGTTGCCGTAGGCGCCCTCTTTTTCCACCCACATGGCGGTGGGCAGGATCAGGTCCGACGCCATGGCGGTCACCGTGGGGTAGGGGTCGGAGCAGACAATGAAGTTGGCGGGGTCGCGGTAGCCGGGCAGGCGCTCGGTATTGATGTTGGGACCGGCCTGCATGTTGTTGTTGCACATCACCCAGTAGGCGTTGAGCTTGCGGTCTTTCAGCATCCGGTCCTGCAACACCGCGTGGTAGCCGGGTTTGGCCGGAATGGTGCCCTCCGGCAGCTGCCAGATCGCCTCGGAAAGCGCCCGGTGCTTGGGGTTTTTTACCACCATGTCGGCGGGCAGGCGGTGGGCGAAGGTGCCCACTTCCCGGGCGGTGCCGC
>CAZWED010000421.1:0-2497 GCA_964632645.1 uncultured Ferrimonas sp.
ATGATGATGACCGCCGCCGGTACCCTGAAACCGGCCCGGGTGTTCATCATGGGCGTCGGCGTGGCCGGCCTGCAGGCTTGTGCCACCGCCAAACGCCTCGGCGCCGTGGTGGAAGCGTACGACATCCGTCCGGCAGCCCGGGAGCAGATCCTGTCCGTTGGTGCCCGTCCGGTTGAGCTGAACATCGAAGCGGAAGACACCGAAACCTCCGGCGGCTACGCCAAGGAGCAGTCCGCGGAGTTCATCGCCAGGCAGCAACAGGCGATGGCCGACGTGCTGGCTCAGCAGGATGTGGTGATCACCACCGCTGCCATTCCGGGCCGCAAGGCGCCGGTGCTGATCACCGAAGCGCAGCTGATGCAGATGAAGCCCGGCGCGGTGATCATCGACCTGGCTGCGGAAACCGGTGGTAACTGCGAACTGACCCAGGCCGGTGAGGCGGTGGTTCACCACGGCGTCACCATCATTGGTCCCAAGAACTTTGCCGCGACCGTGCCGAACCACGCCAGCCAGATGTTTGGCACCAACCTGACCAACCTGCTGATGCTGATGGCCAAAGAGGGCCAACTGAACTGGGACTTCGAGGATGAGATCATCCGCGACGTCACCATCAGCAAGGATGGCGAAGTGGTCAGCGCCCGCCTGCGCGAGCTGCTGGGCCTGCCCGCCCTTAACGCACCGGAAGCCGCCGACGCGGCCGACGCCACCGACTCTGAAAAGGAAACCAACTGATGGAACTGATGCTGCTTATCACCGTCTTCGTGGTGGCCCTGTTTCTCGGGGTGGAACTCATCACCAAGGTGCCGCCGACCCTGCACACACCGCTGATGTCCGCCTCCAACGCCATCTCCGGCATCACCCTGGTGGGCGCCCTGCTGGCCGCCGGTTCCGGCTCCGGCCCGCTGGTGAACATTCTCGGCTTTATCGCAGTGACCCTGGCCACCATCAACGTGGTGGGCGGGTACATGGTCACCAATCGCATGCTGGCCATGTTCAAAAGGAAGTAAGGACCTATGAGCGACATCCTGATTTACTCCAGTTACCTGGTAGCCGCGGTCCTGTTTATCCTCGGCATCAAGAACCTGACCAAACCCCGTACCGCCGTACTGGGTAACCGCCTTTCCAGCATCGGTATGCTGATCGCCGTGGTGATCACCCTGCTGGATCGCAACATCATCAGCTTTGAATGGATCATCGCCGGTATGGTACTGGGCGGTGCCATCGGTGGCATCATGGCCCGCCGCGTGCAGATGACCTCCATGCCGGAAATGGTGGCAATGCTGAACGGTTTTGGTGGCGGTGCCTCCCTGTTTGTGGCACTGGCCAACGCCTGGGATCCGGCGGCAGCCACCTCCCTGGTGGCGATGATCTCCATCGGCATCACCGTGCTGATCGGCGCCGTGACCCTGTCCGGCTCCTTCGTGGCCTTTGCCAAGCTGAGTGAAAAGATTTCCGGCAACCCGATTGCGGTACCGGGCAACACCGTACTCAACGGCGTCCTGCTGCTGGCGGGTCTGGGCCTGGTGGCAATGACCGTCATCGACCCGACCAACCACACCTGGCAGTTTGCCCTGGTGGCGGTTGCCCTGCTGCTGGGTCTGGCGCTGGTGCTGCCGATCGGTGGTGCCGACATGCCGGTGGTGATCGCCCTGCTGAACTCCTACTCCGGTCTTGCGGCCGCCACTGCGGGCTTCATCAGCGGCAACACCGTGCTGATCATCTCCGGCTCCCTGGTGGGCGCGTCCGGCCTGATCCTGACCCAGATCATGTGTAAGGCGATGAACCGCAGCCTGCCCAACGTGCTGTTCGGCGTGATGGCGGAAGGCGGCGAAACCATCGACGCCGACGAGGTGTACGCCGGCAAGGTGAAGTCCTCCTCCCCCGAGGAAGTGAGCATGCTGCTGGAAACCGCCGAGCGCGTGGTCATCGTTCCCGGCTACGGTCTGGCCATGGCCCAGGCACAGCACGCCGTGCGCGAGCTGGCCGATGTCCTGCAGGCCCGTGGCACCGACGTGAAGTACGCCATCCACCCCGTTGCGGGCCGGATGCCGGGCCACATGAACGTGCTGCTGGCCGAAGCGGAAGTGCCTTACGAGCAGCTGGTGGAGATGGACGAGATCAACCCGCAGTTTGAACAGACTGACGTGGCCATCGTCATCGGCGCCAACGACGTGACCAACCCGATGGCCCGTGAGGACAAGGGCAGCCCGATCTACGGCATGCCGATCCTCAACGTCGACAAGGCCAAAACCGTGGTGGTGGTGAAGCGCTCCCTGAGCCCCGGCTTCGCCGGCCTGCCCAACCCGCTGTTTGCCATGGACAACAGCCTGATGCTGTTTGGCGATGGCAAGAAAGCGATCGTGGAACTGACCGCCTCGCTGAAAGACGCCGGCTAACCGGCCCTTCCAAAGACAACGGCGCCCTATGGGCGCCGTTTTTTGTTGGTGGGTCGTCCACCTGAGCCGACTCGGCGCGAGCGGGAGCGACGGGGAACAAA
>CAZWED010000422.1:0-2475 GCA_964632645.1 uncultured Ferrimonas sp.
GGCTATACCTTTATAACCATGTTGCATATAAGTAACCGCATTCGAACCGCAAGGTTGCGTTCGCTTGCGATTCAATCTGAACTTGCCCCAAAAGAATCCAGACTGTTGGATCCCACTGGCTTGGTTCTGAAACCGCAGCACAAATCTCTGGCCTGACTGGTTAACAAATCCCCCCTTCCAATGCAGCCTTTTGTGATGCGCATCACGCTTTTTCAAAAATAAAGGGAGCCAACGGGCTCCCTTTACTCGACGGACCGTGCTTTATGCTTGCGTGGCAATCCAGCGACGGATCTTCTCCTGCAACACGGCCATTGGCAGTGAGCCGGAGGTCAGCACCTGGTTATGGAACGCCTTGAGGTCGAACTTATCCCCCAGCTGCGTCTCGGCTTCCGCTCTCAGCGCCATGATGGTCAGCTGGCCGATCTTGTAAGAGAGCGCCTGACCGGGGATCGCCATATAACGCTCCACTTCTGCGGTCACATCGGACTCCGCCATCGGGCTGTTGTCCAGCATGTACTGAATCGCCTGCTCCCGGGTCCAGCCCTTGGCGTGGAGGCCGGTATCCACCACCAGTCGCATGGCACGCAGCATTTCGTCGGACAGTTTGCCGAAATACTGGTAAGGGTCGTTAAACAGTCCCATCTCAATGCCCAGTTGCTCCGCGTAGAGCGCCCAGCCCTCCTCGAACGCGGTATATCCGCCGAATCGCTGGAAGCTGGCCACACCATCTAGCTCCTGCTTAATGGCAATCTGGAAATGGTGACCCGGCGCCGCCTCATGCAGGGAAAGGGTCGTCATGCCCCACTTGGGCTGTGCCTTAAGGTTGTAGGTGTTGATGTAGAAGATCCCCGGGCGTGAACCATCCGGGGCCGGAGACTCATAGCTGGCCCCCGCCGCAGACCGTTCGCGGAACGGTTCCACCGCCTTCACCACGTAATCCGCCTTAGGCATCACATCGAAGTAGTCAGGCAGTACCGCGTTGATCTTGTCCTTCAGACCCATGTAGCCGTCGATGAGTCCCTGCTTATCGCTGAAGAAGAACTGCTCATCACTGCCCAGATACTCAAAGAACGCGGCCAGATCCCCTTCAAAGCCCACCTGCTCGCGAACGCTGTCCATCTCATCCAGGATGCGCGCCACTTCGCTCAGGCCCAGCTGGTGGATTTCATCCACCGGCATGGTCGTTGTGGTATGCATATTGGCCAGGTGCTGATACCAGGCCTTGCCGTTGGGTAACGCGCCCCAGCCGTGCGTGCCACGCGCCTTGGCCAGATAGGTGTTCTGGAAATAGCCGTGGAGTTCCACCAGAGCGGGATAGAGCGTATCGGTCAGCGCCAGCTGATAACGATGCGTCAGTGCCTGAGCGTCATCGTCAGACAAGCCTTCCGGCAACTGCTTGAGCGGCCCGTAGAAGGGGCTCTCGGTCAGCGGTGTATCCAGCTGTGCCTGAAGCTGGGGAATGATCCGTTGGACCAGCACCCGGGGCAACACAACATTGGACTCGCTGCCCTCCTCCATGCGAACGATGGCGCTGTTCACCCAGGTGGCAAAATCGTTAATGCGGCCAATAAAGTTGTCGTAGTCCTCAACCGTGTTAAAAGGCTGGGCGCTCTCGCCGCTGCCCAGTTGCACAAAGCTGATCACCCGGCTGTAGAACTGGTTCATCGGAAGAAAACGGCTGGGGTAGGTTTCATCCACCAGCGCCATCTCCAGCTCGTACTTGAGGACCTGGGCACTCAAACGGTCTGCGGCGTCAAGCTGCTCAAGATCCAGCGCCATCAATCGCTTCAGATAGCCGGTATTCAGCTCATGACGGGCCTTGAGGTACTCGTCCGAGAGATTGTTGGCCAGACGATCGTTGTAGCGGTGCTCGCCCACGTAGGTGGCCAGCACCGGATTCAGCGCAATCAAATCCTGAAAATACTGCTCGGCCAGGGCCTGATACTGCTCGTCAACGCTGGGCGCAGCCGCGACATGGGTGTCGCCCGGGTTGGCTTCCTTGCTTGGTGGCGTGGCCGGGGAACATCCTGTCAGTCCCAGCGCCGCAATAACGGCCAGAGCAGACAATGTGGTTTTCATTCTGAGTCTCCAAGGTACAAAAAAGCCCCGACCAGCGGGGCTGTATCGGGGCTTTTAACGGTTACAGCTCGACTTTCTTACGCTGGGCAGTTTCCTGGATATAGGACACCCAACCCTGAGCGGTCTTGGCCGTCTTATCATCCTTCGTCGCTGCCTGGGCAGCGCGGTATGCCGGGGCATACTCTTCCAGGTAGAAGTGAGCCTGAGCCAACAGCATCTGAGCTTCACCAGCGCTCTTCAGGCCCTGGGCATCCAGCGCCTTACGGGCTGCCGCCTTGGCTTCCTTATAGCGCTCACTTTCCATCAGCAGGCCAGCCTGACGCATGTAGTAGCGGGACTTGTCAGTCATCGCTGCCACTTCGCCATAGTAGGTGATCGCCTTATCGATCTCCTTGG
>CAZWED010000423.1:0-2473 GCA_964632645.1 uncultured Ferrimonas sp.
ATAACGTTACCCGCGTTGCGCGCAGCGCGCACAGCGATGTTCAGCATCGGATGCATATATCGATACCCCAGGATGTGAAAGAACGGTGAGCCAGGCCAGGCACTCGCCTGTGGCAGGGCGCAAAATACTACCGCCAATACGCCACCAGTGCAAGCGCCACGCCGGTTCCCCGCGCTTATTCGTTGGATAAGCCTCTAGCATAGACGGTGGCTGTGGTAGACTTCGCGCCCACAGAATTTTGACTGATCCGCAACGTCATGCTCAGTAACGTCCGTATTGTATTGGTGGGCACCTCCCACCCCGGCAACATTGGTTCCGCGGCCCGGGCCATGAAAACCATGGGGCTTTCCCAGCTGGTTCTGGCGGAGCCGCGGGTGCAGCCCGACGGCCAGTCCATTGCACTGGCGGCCGGCGCTTCCGATCTGCTTAAAAACCTGGTGGTGACCGATGACCTGGCCTCCGCCGTGGCGGACTGCGCCCTGGTGATCGGCACCAGCGCCCGCAGTCGCACCCTCAGCTGGCCGATGCTCGATGCGCGGGAAGCGGGGGTCAAAATGGCCACTGAAGCGCGCCAGGGACCGGTGGCTCTGGTGTTCGGGCGGGAGAATCACGGCCTCACCAACGACGAGCTGCAGATGTGCCACTACCACGTCTGCATTCCGGCCAATCCGGAGTACAGCTCCCTCAATCTGGCGCAGGCGGTACAGCTGCTCAGCTACGAGACCCGCATGGCGCACCTGGCACTGGAGGGCGCTGCCGAGTCGGAGCCGGAGGAAGCGTATCCTACCCAGGGGCAGATGGAGGGCTTCTATCAGCACCTGGAGCAAACCCTCAGCCACACCGGCTTCATCATTAAGGCCCACCCGGGCCAGGTAATGAATAAGCTCCGCCGCCTGTTCAACCGGGCCCGTCCGGAGCAGACCGAGCTGGCCATTCTGCGGGGGGTGCTGACCTCGGTGGACAAGGCGTCTGGTCGAAAATGAAGCGATCGCGCAGCAGAGGGCTCTGCCCTGTCACGCTGCGGAAGCGCAATGCTGTGATCCGGCTCAAAAAACCGGTTGATACAATCGGCCGGATCCCGGGGGTTCGGTCATTGATCCCGAGCGGTCAATGGGGTTAAATACCCGGGCCCGCCACCGGGGTATTCCCGAGATTAAACCCGACTGAACGGCAGGGTTTAATACTTGACTAAAATACTCGGGTATGTAGACTGGGTGGCAGACAGTAGGAAGGACGTTGGCATGAGACTCACATCGAAAGGCCGCTATGCGGTGACAGCCATCTTGGATGTCGCACTGCACTCCCCCGAAGGGCCGGTGCCCTTGGCGGACATCTCTGAGCGTCAGGGGATCTCCCTGTCCTATCTTGAGCAGCTGTTTGCCAAGCTGCGCAAGCATGGGCTGGTGTCCAGTGTGCGCGGACCGGGCGGCGGTTACCTGCTTGGTCGTCCGGCAGCGGAAATCGCTGTCGGCATGGTGGTGCACGCGGTGGATGAATCCGTCGACGCCACCCGCTGCCATGGCAAGAGCAACTGCCAGGGCGGCGCCCGGTGCCTGACCCACTCCCTGTGGGGCGATCTGAGCGATCGCATCTCCAGTTTCTTAAATGGCATCAGCCTGGCCGACTTGATGGCCAATCGTGATGTCCAGGTGGTCAGTCTGCGACAAGAGCAGACCCAGACCCGCGTCCAGGCCAGAGCCTGAGCACACTCTTTTATGTCGTACTTCGCCGGTACCATTGCTGACCGGCCCGCAAGCGGAGAAGAAGATGAAACTCCCGATCTATTTTGATTATTCCGCCACTTCACCGACCGACCCGAGAGTCGCCGAGGAGATGATCAAGTACCTGACTCCGGACGGAAATTTCGGTAACCCGGCGTCCCGCTCCCACCGTTTCGGCTGGCAGGCCGAAGAGGCGGTAGATGTGGCCCGTAACCAAGTGGCTGAACTGATCAACGCGGACCCCCGCGAGATCGTGTTCACCTCCGGTGCGACCGAATCCGACAACCTGGCGATCAAAGGTGTGGCCCACTTCTACGGTAAGAAGGGCAAGCACATCATCACCAGCAAAACCGAACACAAAGCGGTTCTGGATACCTGCCGTCAGCTGGAGCGTGAAGGCTTCGAGGTGACCTACCTGGATCCGGACGCCAACGGCATCATCCCGCTGACCCGCTTCGAAGAAGCGATGCGCGACGACACCATCCTGGTCTCCATCATGCACGTCAACAACGAGATTGGCGTGATCCATGACGTGGCAGCCATCGGCGAACTGTGCCGTGCCAAAGGCATCCTGCTGCACGTCGATGCCGCCCAGAGCGCCGGTAAGGTGCCGCTGGACGTGAAGACCATGAAGATCGACCTGATCTCCATCTCCGGCCACAAAATGTATGGCCCGAAAGGCATCGGTGCCCTGTACGTACGCCGCAAGCCGCGCGTTCGTCTGGAAGCCCAGATGCACGGTGGCGGCCACG
>CAZWED010000424.1:0-2469 GCA_964632645.1 uncultured Ferrimonas sp.
GCATGGCACACGGCGGTTACCGTCCCCCTGACCCTTCAGACCCGCCCGGCAGAAAACACCCCGGCCCCAGTGCCCACCGAGGCCCGTCTTATCGCCACCGAAGACACCCTGTACGTCGCCTTTATCGCCGAAGACCCGGACCCCACCCGCATTCGCGCGCACCTCACCGACCGCGACAAAAGCTGGGGCGATGACATGGTGGGCATCAAGCTCGACACCTGGAATCAGGCCCGTCTGGCCTACCAGTTTTTCGTCAACCCCATGGGCGTCCAGCACGACAGCATTGAAAACGAACTGACTGGCCAGGAGAGTGACGCCTGGGATGGGATCTGGCAGAGCGAAGGACGATTAACCGATAACGGCTATCAGGTGGAGATGGCCCTGCCCCTGCGGCTGTTCAACTTTGACGGCCAGCGTGACCAACAAGAGTGGGGCATTGAACTGGTGCGCTTCTACCCTCGGGAAAACAACTATCGACTGGCGGCCACACCGGTGGATCGGGACGTAGCCTGTCGCCTGTGCCAGATGGGCCTGGCCACCGGGCTGGAGGGTGCCAAACCGGGCAACCAGCTGCAGATCACCCCCTCTTTTACCGCCAACCGCATTGAAACCCGCGACGATGCGCGCACCCCGTGGACACGGGAAAACCACGCCGAACCGGGCGTGGATCTGCGCTGGGGCATCACCCCGGACACCCTGCTCAACCTTACGGTGAATCCCGATTTCTCCCAGGTGGAAGCCGACGCCGGCCAGCTGGATGTGAACACCACGTTTGCCCTGTTCTACCCGGAAAAGCGCCCCTTCTACCTGGACAACGCTGACAACTTTGCCACCCAGCTCAATCTGGTGCACACCCGCAACCTGGCGGAGCCGGAGTTTGGCACCAAGATCACCGGGCAGCGTGGCAAGCACGTCTATGGCCTGTTGCAGACCCGCGATGAACAAACCAACTTTCTGGTTCCCGGCAACCTCGGTTCCAGCATCGCCGAGCTGGGCCACAGCAGTGACAACCTGGCGGGGCGTTACCTCTATGACAGCGGCGATGGCTGGCAGGCCGGTGTCATCGGCACTTTCCGTGAAAGTGAGCACTACCGTAATGCCATGAGCGGCGTGGATGTGCGGTGGGAATTCAACGACCAGCACCGCATCGACGCCATGTGGCTCTACAGCGACACCCGCTATCCGGAGGACCTTGCCGCCCAGTTCTGCGACGGGGAGGATTGCACCACCCCGCAGAACCGCGACTGCGAGTTCGGCGACTGCGAGTATAACGAACAGGTGCTGCGCACCCTGAGCGATGAGCCCTTTCAGGGGCAGCTGGCCCGCCTCAACTACCGCTACGAGTCCCGTCACTGGTTTGGCTACGCCAATCTCTACCACGCGGACGAGAACTTCCGCGCCGACCTTGGTTTTATCGAACGCATCGATTTTGCCAAAGCCGTCGCCGGTGGTGGCCACATCTGGTATCCCGACGACCACTTCTTCCATCGGGTGGAGTTCTCCGGTGATCTCGACCGCAGCGAAAACACCGACGGCGAGCTGCTGGAACAGGAAGCGGAAGCGATGTTCTCCCTGTCAGGACGCCACGAAACCTATCTTGAGTGGTACGCCGTCACCCGCGAGCGGGTGGGGCAACGTAACGATGGCAGTCTGCTGACGGTGGAAGACAACGCACCGCTGTTTGAGGAAAGCTTTGGCGGGTTTTACGGTGAGATCCGCCCGGTGAAGCCCTTTAAGTTCGGGGTTGGTGTGCGCCACGGTGACGAGATCGACTTTGCCAACAACCAGCTCGGTACGCTCACCCAAATCAACGGCTGGATGAACTGGAAGCCCACTCAGGCCCTGACCGCCCACTTCCGTCATCACTGGCGGACACTGGATGTTACCGGCGGCACCCTGTTTACCGCCAACCTGTCGGACCTGCGACTGACCTGGCAGTTCAGCGTGCGCAGTTTCCTGCGCCTCTCCACCATCTACACCGACATCGACCGGGACCCGACGCTGTACCGCTATGACGAGGTGGACCGCAACTCTCAGTCCCTCGCCAGCGAACTGCTGTACGGCTATAAACTCAATCCGCAGACGGTGTTCTACGCCGGCTATTCCGATGGCCGCTATGCCGATGACGTCGACACCGATCTGGTGCAGGACAGCCGCACTTACTTTATGAAGGTCAGTTACGCCTGGCTGATCTGACCCCCCCCACGGACATCAAAAGGGACGGCTTTGGCCGTCCCTTTTGTTATCCACACCCTTACTGCGCCAGAGTGCGCCACCCAGTCTGTTCAACCCATCAGTTCCGCCAACTCGGCGGCGCGGTAGATCGCCCGCTCCTGCCGGGTGCGATGGGCCAATGGGTCTTCCGTCGCTTCAACCCATAACCGTTGCGCCAGATAATCACCGGGCACCCGGCTCTCCCTGGCACCGATCAACACATGCTCCAGGTACCACTGGAACGGCGTTAACCCG
>CAZWED010000425.1:0-2458 GCA_964632645.1 uncultured Ferrimonas sp.
AAAAGCCGCTGGACCAATACACCGCCAGTGTGCTGCAAAACGGCATCTCACGTCGGCGATTTATGACCGGTGCTGCAATGGGGACCGGGGCCGTCGCATTGGCCGGACTGACCGGCAGCATGGCCGAAGCCAAGCCCATGGAAGCGGGTGAATTGCTGGCCAGGAGTTCGGATGGTGGCGCCACCCTGAGCTTTATGCCCAAGCCGCGACCGATTGCCGACAGTGAGATCGTCTCTACCCAAAGCTTTGATGTGGTGGTTGTGGGCGCCGGCGCCTCCGGTGTGCCTGCGGCACTGTCTGCCGCCGAGAACGGCGCCAAGGTGGCGGTACTGCAAAAGCAGGCCATCGTGGTCTCTCAGGGCAACACCGGCTCCGGCATCGACCTGAAAAACAGCGACAAAGCGGGTATCGAAGCCCTGGTCAGCCGACTGATGGCAGACAGCGCACACCGCTGCAATCCGGCGTTGATCCGGGCGTGGGCCTATCACTCCGGGGAGGCGGTGTCCTGGGTCATTGACCGGGCGAGGCAGGGTGGCGCCCAGGTGCAGGATCAGGGCACCAAGCCCCAGCATGGCATCAAGGGGATCAGCGACTACCCGCTCAACTTTGTGACCTCCTACTTTGGGCCCAAACCCTACACCGCCGGTGATGGCATGCGAGCGCTGGCCAAAACCGCGGAAAAGGCCGGTGTGAAGTTCTTCTTCAGCACTCCGGCCCAGCAACTTATCCAGGATCCGAGCGGTCGGGTGATCGGCGTCATCGCCCAGGATCGGGACGGGCGCTACCACAAGTTCATGGCCAAAAAAGGCGTGATCCTCTCCGCCGGTGATTACCAGAACAACAAAGCGATGTGTGATTTCTTCCTGCCGGATCTCAAGCACTTTGAGCGCAAGCAGATGGAGCGCACCGGCGATGGCTTTGCCATGGCGTACTGGGCCGGTGGGGTGATTGAGCCCGTCGGTCACACCAAGATGCTGCACGACTTTGATGCCGGCCCCGCCTCCATGTGTGACATGCCGTTCCTGGCGGTAAACCGCAAGGGTGAGCGGTTCGTCAATGAAACCGTGGCCATGTCACTGATGAACAACTACCTGCGTGATGCGGAGAATGCCGGTCACTACTCCCAGGTGTTTGATGCCAACTACATGACCCAGGCGGCAAACTGGCCGGGCCGGCTGGTGGACCCCGAAGGGCTGAAAAAGTACATGCCGGAGGACCCGTCCGAGAAGCACGGCGTATACCCGTCCCAGACCAACACGTTCGTAGCCGATACCCTCGAGGAGCTGGCGCAGAAACTGGGCTGTGATGAGGCCACCTTTGTGGCCAGTGTGAAGCGTTACAACGCCCTGTGTCAGTCCGGCAGAGACGAGGACTTTGGCAAGCCTGCGGACAAGATGCTGCCGGTTGTTCAGCCGCCTTTCTACGGCATCCATCGTCGTATGCGCATCTCGGCGGTGTGCTCCGGGATGTTGGTGGACCAGAACCATCAGGCGCTGGACGCGGATGGCAACCCCATCGGTGGCCTGTTCGTCATCGGCAATATGGGCGGAGGGTTCTACGGTGGCGTTGATTACCCGCTGACCGTATTCGGCCTGTCACTGGGCCGCTGCTACACCTTCGGCTACCTCACCGGTAAACACGTTGCCCGCCTGTAATTGGGACGCGCACGGGAAACGAATGAAAAGAATGAATGGATGGAATTGATGATGAACTCTCGCACCGCGACTCAATGGTTATTCGCTTTGTCACTGATGGCGTTTTCCTCGGTATTGCCTGCGCAGGAAAAAGGGCAACTCGACGCGTTTCATAGCGGAATGGGAATGGGCTGTGTCGATTGCCATGGTGATGCCCAGCCACGACAAGCGGTTCCCATGACAAAATGCCTTGAGTGTCACGATACCCAAGCCGTGGCGAATGCCACGAAAGAGACCCTGCCAACGAACCCTCATGATAATCGGCACTTCAGTACTGAAACCAATTGCAACTATTGCCATCACCAGCACCAGGCGTCGGAAAACTATTGCCTGGGATGTCACCTGCGTTATGAATTCGTGGTTCCTTAGAATGCATTGAATGAAATAACCAATCGATTGTGAGCGGGGCAACACTGTCCCGCTGAATAAACCGAGATTTAGAATGCCGACGCCATAAAGCGAACGTATATGGTGGTGGCCTGTATTAGGATGATACAAATGAAACATCGGATTCATTACCTTGTTGCTGCAAGTTTTTTGAGTTTTCCAACACTGGCCGACGAAGCGCTGTCCAACCTGTTTAATGAGGGCAGTTTTAAAGGCCAGTTCCAACTGTTCGATTTCCAACGCAATTTCGAAGGGCAAACCCAGGACCGGCGGGACACCTCATTGGGCGGGCTGTTTTACCTGCGCTCCGGCGAAGTGAAAGGGATCCAGTTTGGCGGTTCGTTTGCCTCGGCAAACCCCATCTGGGATTCCAGTGA
>CAZWED010000426.1:0-2457 GCA_964632645.1 uncultured Ferrimonas sp.
CCCCATGCCGTTGGTAAGGCGACAGCGAAGGCCGCTTTGGCATGTTACACTGCGGGTTTTTCTGAGTTTTATTTCGGACGGTCCATGAAAATCACGCTTCCCGACTTTTCCAAAGCCCGAGTTCTGGTGGCAGGTGATGTCATGCTCGATCGCTATTGGGTCGGGCCGACAGAGCGGATTTCGCCGGAAGCTCCGGTGCCGGTGGTGCAGGTTCACCAGTGCGATGACCGTGCCGGTGGCGCCGCCAACGTGGCGCTGAACGTTGCCGCCCTGGGGGGAACCTGTCGTCTGCTCGGCCTGGTCGGCGACGACGATGCGGCCGAGGTGCTGAGAGCGGCGGTGCGTGCCGGTGGCGTCGAGGCCGACCTGCTGACCCAGACCGCGAGCTCCACCACCACCAAATTGCGGGTCCTGTCCCGTGGCCAGCAACTGATCCGTCTGGATTTCGGCGAACACTTCACCCCGGACACGGCGTTGAACCGGGCCGCCGAATCCCATCTCGACAGCCACCAGGTGCTGGTGCTGTCCGATTACGCCAAGGGCGCCCTGACCGATCTGCCTGAATTGATCGCCGCTGCACGTCAGGCGGGGGTCAAAGTGCTGGTGGACCCGAAAGGCACCGATTTTTCCAAGTACCGTGGGGCCACCCTGCTGACGCCAAATCTGGCGGAGTTCACCGCCGTGGTGGGGCCGGTCCGCGACGACGCCGAGCTGGAAGCCAAGGGGCTGGCCCTGATCCAGTCACTGGAACTGGACGCCCTGCTGGTGACCCTTTCCCAGAAAGGGATGACGCTGCTGCGCCGGGACAAACCGGCACGGCATCTGCCCACCATGGCGCGGGAAGTCTACGACGTGACCGGTGCCGGGGACACGGTGATCAGCACCCTGGCCGTGGCGCTGGCCGCCGGCAGTGAACTGCCCCAGGCCTGTGCCCTGGCCAATGCCGCGGCGTCCGTGGTGGTGGCCAAGCTGGGCACCTCCACCGTGTCCGCCCTTGAGCTGGCGGCGATGGTCGCCTCCATGCATGAGAGTTGCGGTTTCGGCGTGATGGGGGAGGCGCAACTGCTGCGTGCGGTGGCGGACGCCAAAGCCCGGGGGGAAACCGTGGTGATGACCAACGGCTGTTTTGACCTGCTCCATGCGGGCCACGTCAGCTATCTGGAGCAGGCGCGGCGACTGGGTGATCGCCTTATCGTGGCGGTTAATGATGACGATTCCGTCCGTCGCCTCAAGGGCGACACTCGCCCCATTAACGGGGTGGAGCAGCGGATGCGGGTACTGGCCGGGTTGTCGGCGGTGGACTGGGTGGTGCCATTCAGTGAGGACACGCCCCAGCGTCTGATCAGCGAAGTGTTGCCAGACCTGCTGGTCAAGGGCGGTGACTACCAGGTGCATGAGATTGCCGGGCACCAGGAGGTGCTGGCCAACGGCGGCGAGGTGAAGATACTGCACTTTGAAACCGGACTCTCCACCAGCGCCATCATCCGCGCCATACGGCAGGCGGACTGACCCATGAAAGGGTGGGCGGCGGTACTGGTTGGCCTGTGGCTCTGTGCGTCGCCGGCCCAGGCAGTACCGGACCACCAGTTGTGTCGCCTGGATGCCCTTGAGTCCTGCCTGGATGACCTGTCGCCACAGTGGCTGGCGATCCTGAACCGACTGTGGCCCGGTACCGCGGCCCAGTCGATCAGGACGGCGCTGGCAGGGCAGGGGGGCGTCACCCTGCTCACCGATACCGACGCCCTTATCCTGATGGACCCCGACAGCCTGACGCGCCCCCACCTGGTGCTGCTGGACCATCAACTGATTGAACGCCAGGCGCTTCGCACCTTTCGCACCACCTACTATCACGAGCTGGGCCATGTGGCGACCCGCAACTCGCCTTGGCTATCCCGGCTTGCCCGGCCCAACTGGCCCGAACATTGGCCGGAAGAGGTGCTGGCGGATCTCTACCTGCTCTGGACCCAGCTACGCGAAGGCGCCGGTTCGTCCGAACTGTGGGCGCAGGTGCACCTGAGAAACCTGGGGCTGATCCAGGCCAAGCCAGACTGGACCCACTGGTCCTCCCCGCTGCTGATGCCGCTGCTGTGCCAGCCCGATACCCTGGCATCGCTCTCCCTGCGTCCCTTTGAGCAGTTTCTGGATGCGGCGCTGGCCAACCAGAGCGCGCCGCCGCTGGCGCAATACCGCTTGCTGGGCGAACGCCAGTTTGCCCTGACCTCCCCCACCATCGACCAGCCCTACCTGGCCTCAGCACATCGGGCCCGCTGGGCGGCGATGCTGCAACCGACGCTGGATTGGCTTGGGCTGGACGCCAGGGACTACCTGAAACGACACCAATTGCCTTACCACGACGACCCCTGTCGCCCTTTTCTCTGACCCCTCACTGATTATCCTCTTGCCCTGAGTCGGGCCGGTGTCTGAGCGAAGACGACGCGGCGACGCCAAGGGTTTTGA
>CAZWED010000427.1:0-2456 GCA_964632645.1 uncultured Ferrimonas sp.
CCTCGGTTCGACTCCGGGACGCGCCTCCATCTTCGAAACCCTCACCCTAGTGGTGGGGGTTTTTTCGTTGTGCGGCAAAATTGTTGCCTATACTCAGTGGCCCGCTATTGAACAGGGCCGACCGATGAAACAGGGATCGATCATCCGCTTGTACCTGCTCAGCACGCTCGTGCTGGTGATTTTTGTCCTCTTGTTGCCGGTTAAGGTGTAAACCGCGGATTTGTTTACACCACAATCGAAGGATTCGACGTTTTTTGTCGGGAGGGGGATGGGTATAATTGCCGTTTTGACCCAGAAACCAAACGCGAAAATCGATGCAGAAATTGGACGTATTTGCGGTACTCAGGGAAGCGTGGGAGTTAACCCGCCAAAACCTGAACCCCCTGCTGGGGGCATCGCTGTTAACCTTTGTCATTCTCGTAGCCTGTGCCATGGTGCTGGTGCAGCTCTACGCCAACATGCAGGGGTTGGATCTTGCTGACGTAGAGCAACTTCAGCAGGCGATGGAACCGGTACAGCTGATCCTGATACTGATCCTGGCGCCGTTTGAAGCGTCATTGGCTTACATGGGCTGGCGCCGGGCCACCCAGCAAGAGGTGAGCCTGGGTATGCTGTTCCGCGGCTGGGCGATGGCGGTACCGCTGTCCCTGATCGCACTGGTGACCGCTGTGCTGGTCAACCTAGGCCTGTTCCTGTTGGTGCTGCCCGGGGTTTACCTGATGGCAGTGCTGAGCCAGGCCAACCTCTACTACCTGTTCCACCGTGGCTCCCCGGTCAAAGCGATGATCGAGTCCGCCAAAGTGGTTCACGGTCAACTCTTCGCCGTAATTACCGTGTATTCCGCCATTATCGCCATCCTGATGCTGGCCACCATCCCGATGGGGCTTGGCCTGGTTCTGGCTGTCCCGATGTTCTTCCATATGAAGGGCGTGCTGTTCCGCGAGCTGTTCCCGGAACTGTCCCCGCAAGGGATGGCACCGGTGGCACCCCGTACAGACGAACCCCGCTCTGATTCCCACTTCGAGGCATGACCATGGCAGTAAAAACCGGACGTCTGGCCAGCGTAGTGCTTGGCCTCAGTGCCGTAGCAGCGGCATTGCTTTGGGTGGAAACGGAAGCGGTTCGTCCCGAAGCGCCGATGGCTGGCTTGCGGGTGGTTAAGAACGCCCCGATGCGTCATCAGCCGGACTTCGACGCGTACCCGTCGGTGGCAGAAAAGAAAGCGGCTTTCTTCAATTTCCTGCGCCCGATGGTGGAAGCGGAGAATCGTAAGATCGCCGAGCAACGTGCCTTCGTTGAGCGCGCGCAGGAGCGATTGCTCCTTGAGCAGCCGCTGAGCGAGGCGGAGTTGGCCCACCTCTCCAACCTGGCCAACAGCTACGGGGTGGAGATCCGCGCGTTTACCCCGGAATCCCTGGACGATCTTCTGGTACGGGTGGACGAAGTGCCAACCGCAATGGTGTTGATCCAGGCCGCCAACGAAACCGGCTGGGGCAGCTCGCGCTTTGCCCGTGAAGGGCTTAACTATTTCGGCCAATGGTGTTTCCGTAAGGGGTGCGGCCTGGTGCCCAACCAGCGCCAGGGCGGCATGAACCATGAAGTGGCGCGCTTTGACACGGTACAGGACTCGGTGTCTTCCTATCTGCGCAACCTCAATACCAACCCGGCTTACCGCGAGCTACGGGACATCCGCCAGAAGATCAGGCTCAAGGGCAAGGCACCGGAAGCGGAAGACCTGATCCCCGGCCTGATCCGCTACTCCGAACGCAAAGAAGCGTACGTTGAGGAACTCCTTACCATGCTCAACCAGAATCAGGATTACCTGTTATGAAACCCTGGATGGCCGTCGCCGCCCTGAGCGCGACCCTGGCGGTTCCCGCCCAGGCGTTGAACCTGGAATACGGTGGGTTTTATGACCGGCTGAAGATCGTCAACAAGACCGATTACCCGCTGGTGACCATGGCGTTCTACCTCAACCATCGAGAGCGTCGTGAACCCTGCGTGATCGAGAGCGGCAGCATTGTTGATCGGGGTGCCACCTTACCCCTGACCATCGGGCCCCGCCAGGAGATGCTGGTGCCCTTTGATGCGGCGCTGAAAGACCACAAGGCTGTGCTGAGTGTGGAGGTGCAGGACGAGGCCCAGTGCGATTTCGCCATGCAGCTGCGATACAGCGACGCCACGCAACAACGCTTCAGCGAGCAAGACTGGCAAGCGATGGTTACGCAGTTTGACGGGGTTCTGAAGCGCTTTGCCGGCTTTCCTTTCCGATGGCTGCAGCCAGACGTCAGCGGTGTGGTGGTGAAACTGGCCGAGGGCAGCCAGGTGACCCCGGCCCGATGGCAAGCCGATGAGAGCGGGCGCCTTACCCTGCGCTTGTCTGAACTGCAGGGCGAGGCCGTCAGCTTCTCGGAGCCCCCCATCTGGATCAGCCCCTATATCGAACGGTAAAAAAA
>CAZWED010000428.1:0-2446 GCA_964632645.1 uncultured Ferrimonas sp.
CGCCAGGCTGTTGTTAAAGGTCTGGCTGGGGCGCATGGCCCGGCTGACCAGTACCGGATCAGGACGATAGTAGCCGCCAATGTTCACCTCACCGCCCTGGGCAGCGTTCAACTCCGCCACAATGGTGGCTTCCTGCTCGGTCAGGGCTTCGGCCAACGGGGCAAACAGGGCCTGCAGTTCGGCGTCTTCGGTTTGCGCAGCCAGCACCTGTGCCCAGTACATTGCCAGGAAGAAGTGGCTGCCCCGGTTGTCCAGCTCACCCACCTTACGGGACGGCGACTTGTTGTTTTCCAGGAACAGGCCATTGGCCACATTGAGCGCTTCTGCCAGCACCCGGGCCTTCTGGTTGCCGCTCTTATGGGCCAGGTCCTCCAGCGACACCGCCAGGGCGAGGAACTCACCGAGGGAATCCCAACGCAGGTGGTTCTCTTCAACAAACTGCTGAACGTGCTTGGGTGCGGAGCCGCCGGCGCCGGTTTCAAACAGACCACCGCCCTGCAGCAGGGGCACGATGGACAGCATCTTGGCGGACGTGCCCAGCTCGAGGATCGGGAACAGGTCGGTGAGATAGTCCCGCAGCACGTTGCCGGTCACGGAGATGGTGTCTTCGCCGGCCTTGACCCGCTCCAGGGTGTACGCCATCGCGTGAACCGGCGCGAGGATCTTGATGGTCAGACCCAGAGTGTCGTGCTCCGCCAGATAGGCATTGACCTTGTTGATCAGGTTGGCATCGTGGGCGCGTTCCGCATCCAGCCAGAACACCGCCGGGTTGCCGGTCAGTCGGGCGCGGGTAACCGCCAGCTTGACCCAATCCTTAATCGGCGCGTCCTTGGTCTGGCACATGCGCCAGATGTCACCCGCTTCAACCGCGTGCTGCATCAGCACGTCACCGGTCTGGCTGACGACACGTACGGTGCCGGCTTGGGTGATCTTGAAGGTTTTGTCGTGGGAGCCGTACTCCTCCGCCTTCTGTGCCATCAGGCCGACGTTGCTGACGTTGCCCATGGTGGTGGGGTCGAATGCACCGTGCTGCTGGCAGAACGCGATGGTGGCCTGGTAGATGCCGGCGTAACAGCGGTCCGGGATCACCGCCTTGGTGTCCTGCAGTTGGTCATCCTTGTTCCACATCTGGCCGGAACTGCGGATCATCGCCGGCATGGAGGCGTCGATGATCACGTCTGAAGGCACGTGCAGGTTGGTGATGCCCTTATGGGAGTTCACCATGGCCAGGTCCGGACCGGCGGCCAGGGCCGCCGCCAGATCCGCCTCAATCTCGGCGCGCTGTTGCTGCGGCAGGGCGGCGATCTTGGCGACAACGTCACCCAGACCATTGGAGGCGTCTACGCCCAGTCGGGCAAAAGTGTCGCCGTGCTTGGCAAACAGATCGGCGAAGAAGGTCTCGACGCAGTAACCGAACATGATGGGATCGGACACCTTCATCATGGTGGCCTTCAGGTGCAACGAGAACAACAGCCCTTGCGCTTTGGCCTCGGCGATCTGCTCGGCGAAGAAGGCCTTGAGCGCTTTGCCGCTCATGCGAGCCGCGTCGATCACCTCACCGGCCTGCAGCGGGGTTTCCGCTTTCAGTACGGTGATGTCACCTGCCTCGTCCACCAGCTCAATGCGCACGGTTTCCGCGCCAGCGGCGACGTAGGACTGCTCGCTGCCGTAGAAGTCCCCATGCTGCATGTGGGCCACGTGGGAGCGGGAGTCCTTGCTCCAGGCGCCCATGGAGTGCGGGTTGGCCTTGGCGTACTGCTTCACCGCGTCGGCTACGCGGCGATCCGAGTTGCCCTCACGCAATACCGGGTTCACCGCAGAGCCCAGCACCTTGGCGTAGCGAGCCTTAATCGCCTGCTCTTCCTCGCTTCTGGGCTCTTCCGGATAATCCGGCACGTCGTAGCCCTGGGACTGGAGTTCAGCGATGGCGGCCTTGAGCTGGGGAATGGATGCGGAGATGTTGGGGAGCTTGATGATGTTGGCGTCAGGGGTCTTGGCCAATTCACCCAATTCTGCCAAAGCATCGCCAATGCGTTGCGCTTCGGTCAGCTTCTCGGGAAAATTAGCGAGGATACGGCCAGACAGGGAGATGTCCCGGGTTTCGATATCGATGTTGGCGGCCCGGGTGAAGGCCTGGACGATGGGAAGCAGAGATTGGGTTGCCAGTGCGGGCGCTTCGTCCGTGTGGGTATAGATTATTTTAGACATCGGGTTGTCCTTATTATTATGGGCTCGAAAAGGCGGGCCCAAGTCTCAAAATCGGCGCTCATGATAGATCAATCACAGAGTGAACGGAACGACGTTGGGTCAAACCTTCATACCAAAGCGGAAAGAAAAATTCCTTTATGCATCAACGCAATAACCGGTCGCCTGGTCCGGCCAGATCACAAAAGTCCCGCCAGAACAGGCCTTTGCGCCGACCCGATCGCCCCAAGGGGCCCCGCAG
>CAZWED010000429.1:0-2445 GCA_964632645.1 uncultured Ferrimonas sp.
GAACTGGACCCGGACAACGCCCGCTTCTATCGCCAAAATGCCCGCGCCTTTGCTGGCCGACTGCGCGCCATGAAACAGCAGGCGCTGACCGACATCGCCGGTCTGGATACCGCCGGCATCAAAGTCGCCACCACCCATAACGCCTACGGCTACCTGCTGCAGGAGTTTGGCATCGGCGTCGATGCGGTGATCGAACCGGCCCACGGTGTCGAGCCGTCGGCCAGTCAGTTGCAGGACACCATCGACCGCATTAAGGCATCCGGCATCAACGTCCTTTTTTACGAGCTGGATATGCCCAACCGCTTTGTGGACACCATTGAAGAGGCCACCGGCGTACAGCTCTACCAGTTTTCCCATATGACCCACGGCCCCTTCGATGCGGACAAGGTGGAGCGCGAAATGCAGAGCAACCTGAACACTCTGGTGGAAGCGATCCGCTTCGCCGCACAGGATGGAAAAGCATGAGCGGCCCCGCCATCACACTCACCGGCCTGTCGTTGCAATACGGACCAGAGCGGGTGTTGTCCGACATCAGTCACCACTTCGCCGCCGGCGGGTGCCATGTGCTGATGGGGCCCAATGGCGGCGGCAAAACCTCGCTGCTGCGTTCGGTCCTGGGGCTGACCCCCTTTACCGGCAACATCGCCATTCACTGGCCCGAGCGCCCCGGCGCCATCGGCTATGTGCCGCAATCCGCCGCCTTTGAATCCAGTCTGCCCTTTACCGTGATGGATTTTGTGCTGCTCAATCTCACCCGCCGTCCCCTGTTCTGGCGCCGGGCCAGCCAGGCGCGCCAGCGGGCACTGGAGCAGCTTGACCGGGTTGGCATGGCCGAACGGGCGGACCGCCGAATGGGGCAACTCTCCGGCGGCGAGCAGCAACGCGTGCTGTTTGCCCAGGCCCTGCTGGATGACCCGCAACTGCTGGTTCTGGACGAACCCACCACCGGCATGGACGAAACCGGCGTGCGCTATCTTGACGATCTGATTGCCGAGCTGACTCAATGCGGCTGCACCCTGATGTGCGTCCACCATGACGTCAGCGCCGTGCGGCGATTGCCGGACCCGGTGGTCCACGTCGTTAACCGCGACATCGTTGAAAGCGGTGACGTCGATACCGTCCTGGCCCCGCACAAACTGGCTGGCCTGTTCCAGCATCACAGCATTCGGGAGGTGGCCTGATGGAATGGCTACGCCAACTGGCCGCTGACGGCGTAACGGCGGGCTATCTGCCAGACAGTTTCGGCTACGGCTTTCTGGTGAATGCTCTGGTTGCCGCGCTGTTTATCGGCCCCATCCTCGGCGCTCTGGGTACCCTGGTTATCGCCAAGCGACTGGCGTTCTTCTCCGAAGCAGTCGGCCATGGCGCCCTCACCGGCGTCGCCATCGGCATCCTGCTTGGCGAGCCCACCGATTACCCGGTGATCGGCCTGTTCAGCTTCTGCATGATCTTCGCCCTGTTGCTGCACTACATCCGCAATCGCACCAACGTGCCCTATGACACGCTGGTGGGGGTGTTTCTGGCGGTTGCCCTGGCCGGAGGGGCCGCGCTGCTGATGTACGTGGCACGCAAGATCAACATCCACCTGCTGGAAAACGTGCTGTTTGGCTCGATTCTGACGGTCACCGACGCCGATATTGTGTTGCTGGCCGTCAGTACGCTGCTGATTGCACTGCTCTTCGCGCCGACCTTCAATCGCATGCTGCTGACCTGCATCAGTCCGGACCTGGCCCGGGTGCGGGGCTGGCAAACCGCCCTCTATGACTACCTGTTTGTGGTGATGATCACCCTGATCACCATCACCGCCGTGAAGATCATCGGTGCAGTGCTGGTGGGCGCCTTGCTGCTGATCCCCGGCGCGACCGCCCGATTGCTGACCCGGGACATGGGGGCCTTTGTGCGCTTGTCTGCGCTGCTTGCCACCGTGGCGTGCGTACTGGGCACCTGGCTGCCGATGGCGCTGGGCATGCCGATCCCATCCGGCGCCGCCATCATTCTGTTGTCTGCGACCGCCTTCCTGGGGGCCACAGGCTACCGCATCGTTGTAAAAGGATAAGTCGCCATGCTGCGTACCCTGCTTGCCGCTGCCGCCCTGTTGCTGGCCCTGCCCGCCCAGGCGGCAATACTGACCCATCTGCCCGCCACTTACATGCTGGCGACGGCCCTGACCGACGGCACCGACGTCACCGTCGAGTACCTGCCGCCAAAACGCTACGGCCTCAACCGACTGCCAGCCTGGTTTGATGGCCAGGGCCAGGCCGCCGTCGCCCAGGCCGCGACCAGGGCCGAAGCGGTGGTCACCATCGGCGCCGTCTGGCCCGCCGACCCGCTCTACGCTCATGTCCGCGCCCACAACATCCGCGTGGTGGAACTGGACGCCAGTCGTGCCCTGACACCCAAGGGCAGTGCCGTCGTCACCCGTCAGCTGGCGAACGGGGAAGTGTC
>CAZWED010000430.1:0-2437 GCA_964632645.1 uncultured Ferrimonas sp.
CCTGATCTACGCCAGCCAGTTTGGCCAAACCCACAAAATCTGCCAGCGCATCGCTGACCACCTTCAGGGCAATGGGGAAGATGTGGAGATGAGGTCACTGGGGGAGGCGCCTCAATCCCTGGATGGGTACGACAAGGTGCTGCTGGCCTGCAGCATCTATCACGGCAAGTATCGCCCCGAGCTGTATCAATGGATCGCGGATCATCAGGCGGAGCTGGATGCCCGGCCCAACGCCTTCTTCTCCGTGAACCTGGTGGCGCGTAAACCCCACAAGAACGCCCCGGACACCAATCCGTATGTGAAGCAGTTCCTGCAGAAAACCCCCTGGCAGCCCAAGTTGCTGGGTGTGTTTGGCGGCGTGATCAACTACCAGCGTTACAACTGGTTTGATCGCAACATCATCCGCTTCATCATGTGGCTGACCAAAGGGCCAACGGACCCCACCAGCCACATTGAATACACTCAGTGGGATCGGGTCGACCAGTTCGCCGCCGACTTCGCAGGAATGCGCCCATGAACAAGATTGAGCCCTGGTTACACCGACTGGCGATCGTTGGCGTTATCTGGCTGTTTGCCACCGCCGACTGGGTGCGGATGGCCAACCGGATACCGGCATCGGCCAGCGTCTGGGACTGGGCTCATATCGTGGTCGGGGTGGTAACGACCCTGATTGGCGTCGCCTTTTTGCGCCACTGCTGCCGTCACGGCCAGTGGCGCCAGTACTTTCCCTACCTGGTGGGGGACATCAAGCCAACGCTGAAGGACATCGGGGGGCTGTTCAAAGGCCGTTTGCCCCGGGCCGGAGGCAGTGGTTTGCTGGCCTTTATCGAGGGGCTGGGGCTGGTTCTGCTGCTGGCTGTCGGCCTGACCGGACTGGGCTGGCTGTGGACACAGGGCAGCAGCGATGCGCTGTTCTGGCGTCAGCAACATCTGCTGGCGGCCTCCGGCCTGCTGGGTTTTCTGGTGATCCACGCCGTTGCCGCGCTGATCTCCGTGGTGGATCTGATCCGCGACGCCTGACCCTGACTGTTGCGCCAGTGTAAACGCCGGACATTGCTCCGGCGTTTGTCGTTTTAACGGCTTGTAAAAGTTCGCAAAATCCTTTGAGAACGCGGTTCGTTGTTCTCTAGACTCGCCGTGACCCAAGTCAAAGGAGAGGGAGATTATGCGAATTCAGGCGTTGTTGTTGACCGCCACACTGGGCCTCAGTGGGTGTTTTGGTGCGCCGGAACCGGTGGCCGAGGGGGCGGTCGATCTGCAGCAAACGATGAAAGCGATGGGCCGGGAATGGAAGGCGATCAACGGCAGCGAGGACCCGGCTCAGGTGGCGACCCACCTGGCGGCGCTTCACCAGTTGGCCAGCGATGCCCGCCGGGCCATGGTGCGCAAGGGCACCCAGCCCGATTATCAAGCGGCGATGGATGAGTTCATGACGGCGCTGTCCCGGGTACAGGCGGCGATCGCCGCCGGTGAGGTCGACTCCCTGCCAGCGCAACTGGACGAACTGGATGCCCTGCGCAAGGCGCATCACCGTCGTTTTAAGCCCTGATCCGGTCGAAACCTCGTCATCCCGTTGATGGGGGCATCACCCTTTATGAGTCAGTGTGTTAGAGTTTTACCCATCAACCAAACCGGGGAATGAGATCGTGTCCAAGATCGTACTTATCGTCATCGTACTGGCTCTGGTGGGCCTGTTTTTGCAGCGCTCCATCGCCAACAAGAAAGTGGCGTCGGAGAACGTCGGGGTCGGCGCGGCCTTTCTGGCGGAAAACGCCGGGAAAGAGGGGGTCGAGACCACCGCATCCGGCCTGCAGTACCAGGTGCTCGAGAAGGGCGAGGGCAGCGTACACCCGGGGCCGACTGACAAGGTGAAGGTGCATTATCACGGCACCCTGATCGACGGGACCGTGTTCGACAGCTCCGTTGAACGGGGCGAGCCCATCAGCTTCGGACTGAACCAGGTGATCAAGGGCTGGACCGAAGGGCTGCAACTGATGGTGGTTGGCGACAAATACCGTTTGTTCATTCCCGCTGAGCTGGGCTACGGCAACCGTGGAGTGGGCAGCATTCCGGCCGGCTCGGTGCTGATCTTTGACGTGGAACTGCTGGGCATCAACTGACCGCAACCCGCACATTGATATTGAGGAGGCTTCGGCCTCCTTTTTTGTTGCCTCTGTGGCGGCGCCCAGTGGAGATAATTTTCTCTTAATTTAGAGTTACATGGTGGGTACGAATTAGCCCGTCCGATCGCTTGGTATCGCGCAGGGAGGGGCTACAATGACCATGACTCTCCCAAAGGGTCTTTGTCTGAAACCAAGTTGTAAAAACTGCAGCGCTCCGACATGCAGTAACTCGGTATACATCAGGAACGGCGGGGAACAGGTGTACCACGCTTCTGTAATGCCCAACCCTCCTAGTCAAAGAGCCAAGGGGCACC
>CAZWED010000431.1:0-2401 GCA_964632645.1 uncultured Ferrimonas sp.
GGTCATAGAGGACCGGTTGGGCGGTGATCAGGGCACCGATGCCGGTGGCGGAGAGCACCATCAGGATCATGCCGGCGGCGTTGGAGCCCAGTACGGTAAACAGGGCGCGGCCGTGTCCAAAGCGGACGCTGGTCGAGAGGGTCATCAGGGTCATGGGACCGGGCGCTGCCAACAGCACCACCACAGTGGCCAGATAGACCAAATACAACTCGGTGGACATCAGAGTGCTTGGTTGAGTTTTACGAGGCGCGCAATTTAATCAGCGACGGGGACGCCTGTAAAGAGGGGACATAAAAAAACGGGAACCCCTGCCAAGGTTCCCGCAAAATTAGGAGGATAATGATGAACACAGTAAATCGGTTCAGTTAATGAGACTGTGGCCCTTTCCTTAAGTTCCACTTACGGGCAAACTTTTTCTAAGAATCTTCAAAAACTCCTGAATAACAATACGATGCAGGCTACCTTTTTTCGCGACCTGGTGATGGCTTCGGTACTGGCTTCGGTGCTGGCGGGTTGTGCGACACCGCCGCCGCGGGATCCGGAAAATCTTTGCGCCATCTTTGAGGAGAACCGCAGCTGGTACAAGGCGGCCAAGGCCACCGAGGAGAAGTGGGGCGTTCCGGTCCACGTGCCGATGGCGATGATGTACCAGGAGAGCTCCTTTAAGCACAATGCGCGTCCGCCGATGCAGTACTGGCTGGGCTTTATACCGGTTGGGCGGGCTTCCAGCGCGTACGGTTATGCCCAGGCAAAGACCGTCACCTGGGACGACTATGTGCGTGAAAACAATCGAAGTTTTGCCAGTCGGAGCAACTTTTCCGACGCCCACGATTTTATGGGGTGGTTCATCTATAAGAGTCACCAGGTGAACGGCGTCTCCAAGTGGGACGCGTACGCCCAGTACCTGAACTATCACGAAGGGTGGGGCGGCTATCGCCGCGGCACCTACCACAAGAAACCCTGGCTGGTGAACGTGTCAAGAAAGGTTGACGCACGGGCCAAGCGTTATGCGGCGCAATATCGCCAGTGTAAGGAAGATCTCGATCGCAGCTGGCTGTGGCGACTGTTCTTTGGTTGACCAGCAGCGCAAGGCGCCCTCGGGCGCCCCTTTTCGGGCCACAAGGAGGGGCTATGACGGTCTTGTATCGGGTCGTAGGACGTGACGACTGGGAGCAGGCGAAGCGGTTGGGGTATGTGCCGCCCTGCGGCAGTGACCGCCGGGCAGGCTGGGTGCACTTGAACTGCCCTGAGGACGTGGCGCTGGTCGCCGGGCGCTTCTTCCGGCCGGAGGAGCAGCCGCTGGTGCTGGAGCTCGACCTGGCGGGACTGGAGGCACAACTGGCATGGCACAGCCCCACCGCAGAGAGGAACTGGCAGCAGCCGGTACTGAAGGTCCCGGCATTGAAGCTGGCGTGGGTGAGTGCGGTGCATGCGCTGACCCCGATACGCGAGGGGGCGGTGATCAGTTACCGCCTGGGCATCGCCGAGCCGGTGTAGCGCCCTGTCCCCGGAAAACACAAAGCCCCGCAGAGCGGGGCTTTGTCGCATTGGCCTGGCCTGGTTACAAGCCGAAGAAGTCGGTGGCGCGCTTGATGATGCCTGCGCCGTCCAGCTCCAGCACTGTGTGCATCTCCTCCTGGCTGCCCTGCTCGATAAAGCGGTCCGGCAGACCCAGTTGCAGGACCCGCTTTGCCAGCCCCTGCTGGGCCAGGGATTCCAGTACCGCAGAACCCGCACCGCCCATGATGGCGTTCTCTTCCAGGGTGACCAGGTGCTCGTGGCGCTCCGCCATCTGCTTGACCATCTCGTGGTCCAGCGGCTTCACAAAGCGCATGTTGACCACGGTGGCATTGAGGGCTTCTGCCGCTTCCAGTGCGTAGGGCAGCAGGGTGCCGAAGCTGAAGATGCAGATCCCTTCGCCTTCGCGACGGATCTCCGCCTTGCCGATGGGCAGGGCGCTCATCTCGGCCACGGGTTCGACGCCCATGCCATTGCCACGGGGGTAACGGACGGCCGCCGGGCCGTTGTGGACGTGGCCGGTATACAGCATCTGGCGGCACTCATTCTCGTCCGCCGGCGCCATCACCAGCAGGTTGGGAATGGCACGCAGGTAGCTGAGATCGAAGGCGCCCTGGTGCGTCTGTCCGTCGGCGCCAACCAGGCCGCCGCGGTCGATGGCAAACAGCACCGGCAGGTTCATGATGGCCACATCGTGGATCACCTGGTCGTAAGCGCGCTGCAGGAAGGTGGAGTAGATCGCCACCACCGGGTTCAGCCCTTCGCAGGCAAAGCCGGCGCCCAGGGTCACCGCGTGCTGTTCGGCAATGGCCGCATCAAAGTACTGGCTCGGGAAGCGCTGGGAAAACTCCACCATACCGGAGCCTTCACGCATCGCCGGGGT
>CAZWED010000432.1:0-2386 GCA_964632645.1 uncultured Ferrimonas sp.
CTCCTTTGTCTGATTGTGCGGACAGGGATGAGATTGACTCGATTCTCACGGCCATTCAGCTGTTTGAGCAACAGCACTGCCTCGCGGCCAGTTTATCGGAAGGGCAGAAAAAGCTGCTTGATATTGCCATGGCCCTCATCCTCAGGCCGAAGTTGCTCATCATGGATGAGCCCACCAGCGGTGTCTCCTCCCAGCAAAAACACAGCATCATGCAGATTCTGATGGGGGTGCTGGAGCAGTATCAGGTCACCAGCATCTTTGTTGAACACGATATCGACATCGTCAAAGCCTACTCCACACGGGTGGTGGCCTGGATATCCGGTGCTGTTGCCGCCGATGGCCCGCCGGAGGCGGTGTTATCCGACCCGATGATCCGCGAAGCGGTGCTGGGCGAAGCGCCGTCGAGCCCTGAAAGCGTTATCCCGGACGGCTCGGACGCCGAGGTGGCAGGCCATCCGGAGAACGGCGGAGGTCAATGTGCTGCGGCTCGATAACGTTTATTCCGATGTGGCGGGCGTCAAGGTGCTGAGGGACGTATCCGCCCAGTTCTCCGCCGGTTCGATTACTGCGGTCGTGGGCCGTAACGGGGCGGGAAAGACAACGCTACTGCGAACCATCATGGGCCTCGTCGACCTCAAAGCCGGCAGCATTCACATTGATGGTGCTCTGGTGGACACGCTTAACGCCCATGACAGGGCGTTTATTGGAGTGGGGTACGCCCCTGAAGAGCGGGTGATCTTTCCCACCATGAGTGTGCTGGAAAACATTCTGCTGCCCTGTGAAGTGGTAGGACAGCAGCAGTCCGCCATTCAGGACCGGTTGGAGATGGTCATGGCGGTGATTCCACAGATGAAGGCACTGATCACCCGCTCCGGTGCGGCGCTGTCCGGTGGCCAGGGAAAGATGGTTGCGCTGGCGCGGGCGTTGATGGTTGGTACCCGAGTGGTCCTGCTGGATGAACCCTTTCAGGGCCTGGCGCCCGCACTGGCCTACGAATATGGGCAATCTCTCAGCCAGTTACACCGGTCCCAACCGGATCTGGCCATTGTGGTCACCGAATCGAATGGCGCGTTGCTGCATGGCATCGCCGATCAGACGCTGACCATCGAACGCGGTGAACTTATTTAGGAGCGCTTTCATGTCTTGTACGGCATTTCCATTTGAGCACGGCGACTCAAACGTTCAGCCGTTGTTTATCAACGGCCAGCAGTCTGAGTCGCAATCCGGTGAAACGCTGCCGGTTCATTGCCCGCAAAGCGGCGCTGTTATTGCCCGCATTCAACGGGGCAATGGGATGGATATCGACCGGGCGGTTCAGGCGGCACGTGCCTCACTGTCCGGCGATTGGGGTGCGAAGAGCGCGCTCGAAAGAGGGCGCATCCTCAGTCGGGTGGCGGCGTTGACGCTGGAACATATGGATGAACTGGCAGCCATTGAGGCGTTGGATACCGGCAAACCGCCGGCCCTGGCCAGAAACGACATCGCCGCTCTGGCGCGTTACTTTGAGTTTTACGCCGGCGCCGCTGACAAGGTGCATGGTGAGGTGCTGCCCTATCTGGAGGGGTACGCGGTGAGTGTGGTCAAAGAGCCCTATGGCGTGGTGGGCCACATTATCCCCTGGAACTATCCGGCCCAGATGCTGGGGCGAACCATTGCCCCCGCTCTGGTGATGGGCAATGCCTGCGTGGTCAAACCCGCCGAGGAGGCCTGCCTTACGGCTCTGCGCTTTGCTCAGATTGCCAAGTTGGCTGGGCTGCCGGACGGGGCGCTGAACATCGTATCCGGACTGGGTAGCGAGGCCGGTGCCGCTCTGTCGGAGCATCCTGACATCAACTTATTGACCTTCACCGGTTCACCGGCCGTTGGCACCCTGATTCAGTCTGCCGCGGCGAAAAATCACATCAAATGCGTCCTCGAACTGGGGGGCAAATCGCCCCAGATTGTGTTCGAGGATGCCGACCTGGACGCGGCCATTCCCGCCATCGTAAACGGCATCGTTCAGAACGCCGGCCAGACCTGCTCAGCCGGCAGTCGGGTGCTGATCCAAAAAAACATTGCCGGAAAGTTCATTGACCGAATCGCCGCAGAGTTTCGCTCTATGACAGCCGGTCCCTCTGACACCGCGGCAAGCTGCGGCCCGATCATCACCCGAAAACAGTACCACTTTGTCCAAGACTGCATTGAGTCGGCCAGAAAGCGTGGGATTCCGGTTATCGCCGAGGGGCGACTGCACCCAAGCTGCGATCCCGCTGGCAGTTACATTGCCCCCATTTTGCTGGGCCCTGTTGACCCGTGTGAATTTCTGGCCAGAGAGGAGATCTTTGGGCCGGTGCTGACGGTGCTGGAGTTTGAGTGCGAAGGGGAGGCGATTGAACTGGCAAACGGA
>CAZWED010000433.1:0-2361 GCA_964632645.1 uncultured Ferrimonas sp.
TGCCCTCGTCTGCGGACCCTGTTGATCCCCTGCACCGCGCCCTTCTGGCGCGTGTTGAGTCCTGCTATCGCCAGGCGGAATCACATCTGGGAAAGACCTTCCCCCGTCCAACCGTCAGCGTGCGCATGCGTGGCCAGAGTGCCGGCGCCGCCCATCTTCAGGACAACCGCCTGCGATTTAACCCCGTTCTGTTGGCGGAAAATCCGGACGCTTTTCTGAGCGAAGTGGTGCCTCACGAGGTGGCGCACCTGCTGGTCTGGCATTGTCACGGCAAGGTGGCCCCCCACGGCCCGCAGTGGCAAGCCATGATGCGCGACGTGTTTGCCCTGACCCCACGCACCCGCCACAGCTTCAGTGTTGCCAGTGTTGCCCCCAAAACTTACGCCTACCGCTGCCAGTGCCGGGATCACCAGCTGACCGTGCGCCGCCATAACAAGGTGCGCCGTGGCCAGGCCCGATACCTGTGCCGTGGCTGTGGCGAGGCCCTAAAACCCGTCTGAACCTGGTCGCCTATCTCCCGTAAACCCTCGTTGATCTGGATTGCATGATTCGACTTTTTTCCCTGACGCTGGTGCTGCTCACCGGCCCCCTGCTGGCTGCGCCGCAAAGCTTCAGCCAGGCCAAACGCATGATGTTTGATCTCTACACCGGCCCGCTGGCCCCGCAAACCCTCTATTGCGGTTGCGACTTTGCCCCGCAGGGCAAGAAGCTGATACCGGATTTGGCCGGTTGTGGCTATCAGGTGCGCAAGCAACCGCACCGCGCCAACCGCATTGAGTGGGAGCACGTGATGCCCGCCTGGCAATTTGGCCACCAGCGTCAATGCTGGCAGAAGGGGGGCCGGTCCGAGTGCGGCAAAGATGAGGTGTTCAAAGCGATGGAGGCGGATCTGCACAACCTCTATCCCGCCATTGGCGAGGTCAATGGCGATCGCTCCAACTACCGTTTCACCGACTGGAACGGCACGCCGGAGCAGTATGGCCAGTGCCGGATGGTGGTGGACTTCAAGGCGCGCCAGGCCCAGCCCCCCCAGGCGGCCCGCGGTGCCATCGCCCGTGCTTATCTGTACATGGCGGAACAATACGGTTTGCGCCTCTCTGCACAGCAGGAAAAACTGATGAAGGGTTGGCATAATAGCTACCCGGCTGACGCGGCCGAATGCCGACGTCACCGCTATGTCAGTCAACTGCAGGGGCGGGAGAACCGCTTTACCGCCGAGCAGTGCAACCCCTGAACCGGAACCCTCTATGCGCGTACCACGTATCTACCAGCCCGTCCCCCTGTCTGCCGGCCAGCAGCTGGCCCTGGATGAGGACGGCGCCAATCACATCGGCCGCGTGCTGCGGATGCAGCCTGGCCAGGCCCTGATGCTGTTTAACGGTGATGGCCAGCAGTACCCGGCCATCATTGATGACGCCGGCAAAAAGCACGTGATGGTGACGGTCCAGTCGGTGGAGCACCACAACCCGGAGTCGCCCCTGTCTCTGCACCTGGGGCAGGTGATCTCCCGGGGGGATAAGATGGAGTTCACCATTCAGAAGTCCGTTGAGCTGGGCGTCACCAGCATCACCCCGCTGTGGTCTGAGCGCTGCGGCGTGAAACTCACGGGTGATCGTCTCGACAAGAAGGTGGCCCAATGGCAGAAGATCGCCATCGCCGCCTGCGAGCAATGTGGCCGCAACGTGGTGCCCGAGGTGCGGCCGGTGATGCGGCTGGACCAATGGCTGGCCGAGCCCTTTGACGGGCTTAAGCTCAATCTCCACCCCCGGGCCAGTTACAGCATCAACACCCTGCCGGAGCCGGTGCGGGATCTGCGCCTGCTGATTGGCCCGGAAGGTGGCCTGTCGGCGGAGGAGATCGACACCGCCCGTGAGCAGGGCTTTACTGATATTCTTCTGGGGCCCCGGGTGCTGCGCACCGAAACGGCGGCCCTGACCGCCATGACCGCATTGCAGGTTCGCTTCGGCGACCTTGGATAAGGAGTCCAGGATGATCAAGCTTGGCATCGTGATGGATCCCATCTCGAGCATCAACATTAAGAAAGACACCAGTTTCGCCTTCCTGCTGGAGGCCCAGCGTCGCGGCTACGCCCTCCACTACATGGAGATGGGCGACCTGTACCTGGACCAGGGCGAAGCCCGGGCACGGATGCGTTCGCTGACGGTTGAGCAGGATCCGGACCAATGGTTCGAACTGGGTGAAGATCAGGACCTGCCCCTGGCGGAACTGGACGTGATCCTGATGCGCAAGGACCCGCCGTTTGACACCGAGTACATCTACGCCACCTACATGCTGGAGCGGGCCGAGGAGCAGGGCGTGCTGGTGGTCAACAAACCCCAGAGCCTGCGTGACTGCAACGAG
>CAZWED010000434.1:0-2358 GCA_964632645.1 uncultured Ferrimonas sp.
ACCGAGCGCCTGTTCAATCGCCGTTTGTTCAAACAGGCTGCTCAACATCGAGATGGTCATCATGCCATCGCGCTCGGCGATAACCAGCTCAACGCTGTGCTCGGCGTTCTCCTTCGTCAACGGGTAGGCCCGGTAGCTCTGCCCGGCAATCGAAGCCGAACGGTGTGACCAGCCGCTGTCCTTTTCCGCTTCATCAACCACCGTCCAGAACGCATCAGCATTGGCCACTTCCCAGCGTAAAACCGGTACCGCCCCCACCGTATAGAAATAGGACCGTATCCGATCGGGAAGGCCAAAGCGCTGGATTAGGGTATCCGGTTGGGCAAGGCCCTTTAGGTAGGCCTGATAAAGGTAAAGCACAAAGCGTGAGGCTGAATCCGTTGTTTCCACCTGCACCTCGCCCAACACCTCCAGTTGATAGCCGACATCGTTCATCACACCACTGGAACTCATGGCGGACAGGTATTCCTTCAGGGGGAAAGGCCTTAACTGTGCAGAAAACAGTGCGGTATCCGCGGGGATGTACTCGAGGGCTTCCCCTTCGATTCGCGGTTGGCTGTACCAATAAGCGCCAATACTGGCGGCCAGCACACCGGCAGCCAACACAACAGACTTTTTCACAACAAGACTCCTTTCCTCAAAACCGTCGTTGTCGACCACCCGCACTCGCGCGACACCAGGCCATGGCAATTGGGCGGTCGAAAAGAAGCGCCAAAGTACCACACCCTCCCCCGGGAGAATTTGAGGAAACGCGATGGCTTACAAAGAGATAAAATCTTCGACAACCTGCTGCCATTGGCTTCAACACCGCCAAAGGGCAACACGGCATTCGACAGGGCTTTCTTATGCGAAATCAGAGACGTATGGCGGGCAACGCCGCTGTCGCTGTTGACCACAGGAGGGCGATAACGGAGTGGGGTTAAGCGGTTTCCAGTGCGCTTTCAAATTCAGAAACTCTGCACAAACGGCACGGCGCCGCGGCGTCAGCAACCAGCACGGACAGACAGCAAAAAGCCGGGCTGGGCCCGGCTCTTATCTCTCGGTTCTCACTGGCGCGGCGTCACCATTTGGCGGCGTACTTCACCCCGACCCAGGCGCAATGTTTGTCGCAATTACGACGATAGCGGGTCACAAACCCTTTCTGGTTCGCGCACTGGATGGCCGAATTCAGCTGACTTCCCTCGCCATGAGGCAAAGTGAGCATCAATCGGCCGCCACTACCCAGCCGACGCCAGGATTGGTCCATCAGCGGCTCGTAAGGCTCGGTCAGGCGCTCTGGCAGGATGCAGATGGCATCGCAGTGCTGGGCATCCAGACTGGGGCCCGGCGCGGCCACCTTGACCTGTGGCAGCAGGCTGAGTTCCCGCTGCAGCGCCTGGCAGGCGGCTTCGCTGGTGCCCGGTTCGGTCAGCAGGGTCACCTGGCCGGTATTGCCCACGGCCAAGGCCAGCATCTCGACCGTCCCGAGATCCTGTGTACCCATTAAAATGACGTGTTCGCCCCGTCTAAGGCTCAGTTTGCGAAGCAGAAAGCGCAACTGCCAATGCGGCATTCCGGTGTTATCCGGTGCCGAAAGCGATTCTGGTTCAATACTGCGGACAATTGGAGTCATTGTTGTCTCCGCACGGTGTTTTGTAGTTTTACGTTAAGGTGCTCAGAGCTGACCCGTTTTACGGCGCCCTGGCTAAGAAAGCGACAACCCGCCAACAAACATAAAGATTGTTGCATATAAAAAAAACCCCCCACGTTGGTTTTTTTCTCACCAATCGGGGAGCAAATATCCTAACTTGCTCTTAGATCACAAAAAGTAGTGGAAGTGAGAATTGGCTTTCAATTGTGACCCGGGGAGTCAAAATCACGGGAAAGGTCAGATCCGGGCCATTTCCGACACCGGCAGGACGAAACCGCTGCAAAAGGCGACATTTTGCTGCAGGCAAAAAAAACGGAGCCCGAGGGCTCCGCTGCGTTCAATCCATCTCTTCGATCCAGGCCTGTTGAATGGCTTCGAGGATCTTCTCACCACAGTGAGCGGGATCGTCATCAAACTCATCCAGTGCCATCACCCACTCACGCAGGTCGGTAAAGCGCACCTGGGTCGGGTCGACCTCCGGCTTTTGCTCTGCCAGCTCGATGGCGATGTCCTGCACGTCAATCCATTTCAGGCCCATGGGGATCTCCTTAGTGGTTTTCCGATACCTGGTTGATGGTGTAACGGGGGATCTCAATCACCAGATCCTCATCCGCCACGCGCGCCTGGCAGGAGAGACGGGATTCCGGCTCCAGGCCCCAGGCCTTGTCCAGCATGTCGTCTTCCAGATCGTCACTCTCTTCAAGCGAATCAAAGCCTTCACGAACCAC
>CAZWED010000435.1:0-2355 GCA_964632645.1 uncultured Ferrimonas sp.
GAAGTCTGAGCCAAACCTCTCCCGCTACTATGAGCAGATCCTGGTGATGCCGGAACTGCACGGCCTGGGTGAGGAGCTGCGGCGCCGCCTGGAAGTTGGAGTACACAGCGTGCTGGAACTGACTCAGGAGCAGGGCCTGATGGACCTGACCCCCTGGAACAAAGAGTCCGTTGCATTGCGCCATCCCTATATTGACCCGCTCAACTTCCTGCAGGCCGAACTGCTGCGCCGCTGCCGCCAGGAGCCGGAAGATCCCGCCCTGCAGCAGGCGCTGATGATCACCATCGCCGGCGTCGCTGCCGGCCTACGTAACACGGGATAACCGATGCGGATTCTGACACTGCTGCTGGTGGCGCTGGGACTCGGAGGCTGCGCCACCTCCTACACCGTTACCGAGGGCGAACTGGAGGGTTACCTCAACGACGCCCTGCGCAAGGAGCAGAAAGCGGAGCTGAGCCCGGGGCTCAGTGCCCGCATGACGCTTTCGGACATTGAAGTGAGCATTGGCGAAGAGCCCGATCGGGTGGCCATCCGGACCCGCAGCAGTGTCAGGGTGAACACCCCTCTGCTTCCCTTAAGGGCAGAGTTAGCGTTCACTTTCAACGCAACCCCTTGGTATGACAGAAGTGATCACGGTCTGTACTTGCGGGACGTCAGCCTCAGCGACGTCAGTGCCTCTCCCAAGGAGCTGGAACAGGCCCTGCTCCCCTTGAGCCGGGAAGCGATGCAGGTGGTGCGGCTGTACCTGGAAAACCAACCGGTATACCAGCTCGACCAACAAGGGTGGCAGGAAGATTTGCTCAGGCAGTTTGGCCGGGAACTCAAGGTCAAACCCGGCCAACTGGAGTTTGTGCTTAAGCCTTAAAGGGTCCGGCTATCTACCCGCTGTAGATAGCCGTAATCCGCCAACACAGGCCGCTGTTGCAGCTTCCTGCGAACCATGTCCAGCGCCACCGTCGCAGCCAGCAGGCGCAGATCATTGCGCCCTCTGGTCCCCAGGAACAGGGTCTGTGCAACACACCCCTCCGGCGATGCCAGGGCAAAGCAGACCGTCCCCACCGGCTTCGCCTCAGAGCCCCCATCCGGCCCCGCCACGCCGCTGATGCTGATGGCCAGATCACTGCCCATACGTTGTCGGGCGCCTTGCGCCATCTCGATGACCGTCTCCAGCGAAACCGCCCCCCGCTGCGCCAGCGTCTCGGGTTTAACGCCCAACACACCGCACTTCGCCTCATTGCTGTAGGTCACCAGACCGGCAAGCAGATAGGCGGAGCTGCCTGCCAGATCCACCAGTTGGCTCGCCACCATACCACCGGTACAGGACTCGGCGGTTGCCAGAGTCCGGCCGTCAGCAATCAGGTACTGGTGCACCACTTCCGGCAGGGACTTGACGTTCTCACCGACCAGCGCGTCCCCCAGGGCATTGCGATACGCCTCCAGCAACGCGTTCCAGGCCTGCGCCTCAACCGGCTGACGCTGCAGGAGCTTGATCTCGATATAGGGCAGGGACGCGCGAAACCCCAGGGTAACCCCTTCAGGGAGGGGGATCGGCTCAAGACGCTGAGCCAGGTTGGACTCCCCCTGACCAATGGTCAGCATCCGGTGTAAGCCAACCGGCGCTTCAATGGGAAACGTCGTCTTGAGCCAGGGCAACAGCTGCTCATGCACCATACGCTTAAGCTCGGAGGGGACCCCCGGGGTAAAGAAATACCAGGTGCCGCGATAGAGGGCGCGGAATCCGCAGGCCGTGCCAATGGGGTTATCCACCATCACCGCCCCTTGGGGCAACATCGCCTGTTTGCGGTTCTTGTCCGACATGGTGCGTCCCCGAGACGCGAACAGCCGGGTCATGGTCTCCAGCCAGGTGGCATTCAGCTCAAGAGGGACGCCCATCAATCTGGCCATCGCTTCCGCGCTCAGGTCGTCTGCCGTTGGCCCCAGGCCACCATTCACCAGCACCACATCCGCGCGGCCGGCACAGGCGGCGAACGCCGCCACCAGGTCATCAATCCGATCCCCCACCGTGGTGCGCTGCGCCATCTCCACGCCGTGCTCCATCAGTTTCTGGGCCACCCAGGCGGCATTGGTATCAATGATCTGGCCGGACAGCACCTCTTCCCCGGTGCATATCATCTCAAAACGCATGGTGTTTCGATCCCTTGTTTCAGTCTTCGCCCACGGTAAAGGAGTGCTGAACCGCGGACAAGCCCACAGCGACAAGGGATGGGGAATTTCTGCCTGGCAGAAACGACAAAACCCAGCCGAAGGCTGGGTTTTGAAGATGGTGCTGATACCCAGATTCGAACTGGGGACCTCACCCTTACCAAGGGTGCGCTCTACCAACTGAGCCATATC
>CAZWED010000436.1:0-2350 GCA_964632645.1 uncultured Ferrimonas sp.
AGGCAAAGAGGACGAACAGATCACCACCATCTTCCTGCCCGCCGACCTGGACAGCGAACCGAAGGACGACAAGCCGGAGCCGGAGAAGAAGCCATGAGCGAGTCGATCCTCAAGGCGGAACAGCTGGCCAAGGCCTACAACGGTCGCCAGGTGGTAAAGAGCGTCGGTCTGGAGGTCAAAACCGGCCAGATCGTCGGCCTGCTGGGCCCCAACGGCGCCGGCAAGACCACCACCTTCTACATGGTGGTGGGCCTGGTGCAGAACGATAAGGGCCGCATCACCATTGATGAGCGGGACATCACGGCCCTGCCGATGCACAGCCGCGCCCGACAGGGGATCGGCTACCTGCCGCAGGAGTCCTCCATCTTCCGCAAGCTGTCGGTGTACGACAACCTGATGGCGGTGCTGCAGATCCGCAAGGAGCTGACCAAGGCACAGCGCGAAGAGAAGCTGGAGCAGCTGCTGGAGGAGTTCAACATCACCCACATCCGCGACAGCCTCGGCATGAGCCTGTCCGGGGGCGAGCGTCGCCGGGTGGAGATCGCCCGCGCACTGGCCGCGGATCCCAAGTTCATTCTGCTTGATGAGCCCTTTGCGGGCGTGGATCCCATCTCAGTGATCGACATCAAGAAGATCATCCAACAACTCAAGGATCGGGGCCTCGGTGTCTTGATTACCGACCATAACGTGCGGGAAACTCTCGATGTTTGTGAGTACGCGTACATCGTGAGTCACGGCGAGATGATCGCCCGTGGTGCCCCTCAGGAGGTACTCGAGAACAAGCTGGTCCGCTCCGTGTACTTGGGTGATCAGTTCAGGTTATAGTGGCACCCCTGCTGACCGCAGGGGCTTTCCCTGTCGGGGCAGTTCGACGGTGCCAGGGAAGCATCGCGTGATAAGGATCGACGCTCGTTGATGAAAACTTCGCTCCAGCTAAAACTCGGCCAGCAGCTGACCATGACCCCTCAGTTGCAGCAAGCGATCCGCCTGCTGCAGCTCTCGACACTGGATCTCCAGCAGGAGATCCAGGAAGCGCTCGAGTCCAATCCGCTGCTTGAATCGGCTGAAGAACTGGATCGCGAACTCGGCGGTGGTGACGACGACCGCCTCGACGACACCCCTTCCCCCTCTGCCAGCAGCGATGAGCTGGAAACCCCCGAAGCCCTCAATCAAACCGAAATGCCCGATGAGCTGCCGGTCGACAGCACCTGGGACGACGTCTACAGTGCCGCCCCCGCCGCCAGCGTTGGCGTCAGCCGGGACGACGACAACCTCTACCAGGGTGAAACCAGCGACGACCTCCACAGCCACCTGATGTGGCAGATGGAGCTCACCCCCATGAGCGACACCGATCGGGCCATCGCCACCACCATCATTGACGCCGTCGACGAGCACGGATACCTGACCGTCAGCCTGGACGAGATCCTCGAAGCACAGGGCGATCCCGAGCTGGAGCTGGACGAAGTGGTGGCGGTACTGAAACGGGTACAGCAGTTCGACCCCATCGGCTCGGCCTCCCGGGATCTGGCGGAATGCCTGATGATTCAGCTGGCCCAGTTCGGGCCTGAAACCCCCTGGCTTGCAGAGGCCAAACTGCTGCTGACCGAACACATGGATCTGTTGGCTAATCGGGACTTTCGCACCCTGATCCGGCGCACTAAACTCAAAGAAGAAGAGTTAAGGGCCGCCATGCAACTTATCCAGTCCCTCAATCCCCGCCCTGGAAGCAGCATCATCTCGACGGAAGACCAGTACGTCATCCCGGATGTGTCTGTGACCAAAAAGCAGGGGCGATGGGTGGTTGAACTCAACCCGGACGCGACCCCCAAGATCCGCATTAACGAGCAGTATGCGGCCCTGTCCCGTGGCGCCCGCAACGCCAGTGACAGCCAGTTTGTCCGCGGCCACCTTCAGGAAGCCAAGTGGTTTATCAAGAGCCTGGAGAGCCGCAACGAGACCCTGCTCAAGGTGGCCAACTGCATTGTGCAGTTCCAGCAGGGGTTCCTGGAGTACGGCGACGAGGCGATGAAACCCATGGTGCTCAACGACGTTGCCGAAGCGGTGGACATGCACGAGTCCACCATCTCCCGGGTCACCACCCAGAAGTTCATCCATACCCCCCGGGGCATCTATGAACTCAAGTATTTCTTCTCCAGCCACGTCAGCACCGACAGTGGCGGAGAGTGCTCCTCCACTGCCATCCGCGCCTTGATCAAAAAGCTGGTGGCGGCGGAAAACCCGAAAAAACCGCTCAGTGACAGCAAAATGGCACAGCTTCTCGCGGAGCAGGGGATCCAGGTGGCCCGACGTACCGTGGCCAAATACCGGGAAGCCCTCTCCATCCCCCCGT
>CAZWED010000437.1:0-2347 GCA_964632645.1 uncultured Ferrimonas sp.
CCCGGAACAAGGTCTCGGTTTCGCGGTCGCTCAGCGCATCGGTGGGCTCGTCCATCACGATCACTTTGGACTCAAAGGAGAGCGCCTTGGCGATCTCCACCATCTGCTGCTCGCCAATGGACAGGCCCGCCACTTTTTCCCGGCTGGAGCGCTGCACCCCGAGGCGGGCCAGCAACGCGTCCGCTTGTCGGTACAGTTGCGGCCAGTCGATGCGGGCTCCGGCCCGCAGGGGTTCACGGCCAAGAAACAGGTTTTCGGCGATGGAGAGGCCGCCGATCAGGTTGAGCTCCTGATGGATGATGCTGATCCCCGCCTGCTGGGACGCACGCGGGTCCTCAAACCAGCACGCGTCACCCAGATAGTTGAGGGTGCCGGCGTCGGCGCGATAGATGCCGGTAAGCACCTTCATCAGGGTGGATTTGCCGGCGCCATTTTCGCCCATCAGCCCCATCACCTGACCGGGGTAAACGTGCAGACGCGCGCCATCCAGCGCCTTAACCCCGGGAAACGCCTTATCGATGCCGTCGAGTCGCAGTACCGGTTCCATCAGAACGCCACTCCCGCCTTCAGAATGAGATTGGCGTAAGGCTGACACTCACCGGTGCGGACGATGGCGCGGCTCTGGCGGGTGCGCGCCTTGAACTGCTCATGGCTCACCCACTCAATGGCGATGGCCTGCCCCTGCTCCTGCTCCAACCGGGCAAGCTGGGCCAGCAGGGTGTCCAGCAGTTCCGGGCTGTGAGTTTTGATCTCTTCCGCCAGCACGACGGCTTCAACCTGCAGTTCACTGGTGATGGCGCCCAGGGTGTCCAGAAAACCCGGAACGCCCCGGATCAGCGCCAGATCAATGCGCTGGCACCCGGCGGGGATCGGCAGGCCCGCATCGGCGATGGTGAGTTCGTCTCCATGACCCGACAGGCCAATCGTGTGTGACAGGTGGCTGTTCAGCAGCGAGCCGCGTTTCATTGGGTTCCCTCGACAAAAATCCCGGCGCAAACGTGTGCGCAAACGATTGCGCGTATTGTAGATCCCTCTTTGACGGGAGCTAAATGAGATTCGATGCGATCCGGATCACACTCTCAGGTGGCGTTTTGTCAGCGGTTTTCAGAGTTGGCCGCAGGTGTCAGGCAGCGGGCCTGATTCGGTCACTTTGTCGGCGAGTTTTGTCGGGTTGAGTCGGGCGACTCTGCCATGGGGAAGCAAAATCCGCTGTGCTGTCCGGCAGTTAGCGGCGGGTGAAACTTTCTTTCACAACGACGGGCGTTGCGCGGGGGATCCGGGCCAGACAGGCACAAAAAAGCCCGTGAGGTTTCCCGCACGGGCAAAGGGTCTGCATCGCTGTTAACTGAGCAGGAAAACGGTCATGGAGCTGGCACCGTGTGCGCCGATCACCAGAGCCTGTTCGATGTCCGCGGTTTTGGACGGGCCGGCAATAAAGGCGCCATGACTGCCGGGAGCCATATCGATGGCCGGCACTGCCTGGTGCATGGTCGGATAGATGGCGTCCGCCTTCACCACCGCCGCCAGGTGCTCGGTGATGTAGGGGGCAACACGGTGGCCGGTCACGGTGTCCTTAACGAACACGGCGCCGTTTTCCGCCACCGCGAACTCCGCACTGACCAGGGTGTGGTCGACGTCGCGCAGGTCATGGGCGTTGGCGTTCAGCTCGCGGTTGCCGCTGACCCCTTCCACCAGGCTCATCACCTGGCTGCCTTCGTCGATGCGCTCGTTCAGGTATTGCTGGATCGCGTCCAGGCTGTCCACCTTAACCAGCGTGCCGCCCACCTTGGCCAGGTTGGCTTCATACTGGCCAACCAGGTCTTCGGTGTTGGGCTCAACGTCGATCACCGGCAGCGGCTGATTCGGCAGAGTGATCTGGCCAAGGGCCTCCAGAATTTGCTCACGGCTGGACATTACTTGTTCTCCCGATTCTTTTTGAACCAGTGCTCGAAAGAGCCTGTGGTCGGTGCTTCCGGCAGTTCACGGTGCTTGGTCCAGGCGCCGCCGAACGGTTTCATCAGTGAACCCGGCAGAATGCGCAGTGCGCCACGGGCCATGCCCATACCGGCGTTCAGCATGGTTTCGCTGCCCATAAACTCGCCCACCAGCGGCATGTAGCTGCCCTTGCCGTACGGCAGGGTGCCCTGCTTGGCGTGGATCTTGCGCCAGTGGTGGATGATCTGGTCCAGCGGCACTTTGTTGGGGCACACCTTGGTGCAGGAGCCACACAGGGTGCAGGCCCAGGCCATGGAATGGATCTCGTCGTCACCGGCGGACACGGCGATGCCGATCGGGCCGGGGATCAGGGCGTTGTAGCTGTAGCCGCTGGAACGGCGGTACACCGGAC
>CAZWED010000438.1:0-2335 GCA_964632645.1 uncultured Ferrimonas sp.
GCGAAGCTTTGGTGCGCATCGGCGTGGATGCCATCAAAGCCCACCACGTCACCGGCAAGGTGGAACGCGGTGATCTGCTCCTCACCGGATTCGGTGATGGTGTAAGACTTGATGGAACCGGAACGGATGGCAAACAGGGAACGCAGCGGCTGACCGGACTGGAACAGCAGATCGCCTTTCTGGATCGGCCGTTTTCGCTCGATGATCGAATCCAGCTTATCCAGCTCATTGGTGCTGAGCGTAAACGGAATGCACAACTCTGAGAGGCTGCAGTCGTGACAGTGAATGGTGCAACCACTGCCGGCTTGCCGCTTGGCGTGTAGGCTATCCAATTTCATGCTGTTCCCATTGGTCAGTATCCGTTCAATGGTACCTGACAGGTCCCAATCAGGCTACATAATTTGATTTAGCGCAATATAGGACATTTGCCCGCCGTAGGCAATTAACACCACTGCGCTCAACAACTTAAGCTGCTTTTTCCGGGTGACTTGCGCGATCTTGTCGGCTGCAGCCCCCATGGCGACTAGGGCTGGGAGGGTGCCAAGGCCAAAACCGGCCATGATCAGTCCCCCTTCCACGGGGTCGGCGGAGGCGAGGGCCCAGGTTAACGTTGAGTAAACCAGACCGCAGGGGAGCCAGCCCCACAACATCCCTGCGCCGAGCGCCTTGCCAGTGGTGTCTATCGGCAGAAATCGCTGGCGCAGAGGCGCCATCACCGCCCAGATCGGCCTGCCGGCCCGCTCGATGTGGGCGAGCAGAGGCAACCACTGTGCAATATAGAGCCCCATAAGGATCAGCATGGCGCCGGCCATCAGTTGCAGGAGCGCGAGGTAGCGGTCCACCTGAAAGAGAGCGCCCAGGGCGCCGGCCAGACCGGCCACAGCCACCCCCGCGAGGGTGTAGCTGGTGATGCGTCCCAGGTTGTAGGCGAACAGGAAGCCCATTCGCTGATTCATCGGCCGGTGTACTGGCAGCGCCTGGCTGAAGGCGCCGACAATGCCGCCACACATGCCAAAGCAATGCCCGGCCCCCATCAGGCCAACCAGTACGGCGGCAAAGAATTGATAGTCGCCGTTCACGGTTGGTCTTTCGGGTCTTTTTCGTCAAACAGGATGGAGTAACCTTCGCGGTCCAGATCGTCATACTGACGGCTGCGCACGGCCCAGAAAAAAGCCGCCACCGCCAGACAGACGAAGAGGATTGCGATCGGGATCAGAACGTAGATGATGCTCATGAGGTTTTCTTCAAAAGACGCAGACTGTTGGCCACCACCACCAGGGAGCTGAGCGACATGCCCGCTGCTGCGATGTAGGGGGGAACATTACCGCTGATCGCCAGAGGCAGAATGAGCAGGTTATAACACAGGGAGAGCGCCAGGTTCTGGCGAATCACCCGATTGGTGTCGCGGGCGGTATCAATGGCCCGGATCACCGGCCCCAGTTTATCCCCCAACAGCACCAGGTCTGCATGGCATTTGGCCAGATCGGTGCCACTGCCCATCGCGACAGAGACATTAGCGCCCGCCAACACCGGCGCGTCGTTAATACCGTCACCAAACATCGCCACCCGGTGGCCCTGCTGCTGCAGTTCAGCGACTCGCTCGAGTTTCTGCTCCGGGCTGCGATTGTACCAGGCCTGGGTCAGGCCAACCTGCTTGGCGAGCGTCAGAGCGCGGGGGTTGGGGTCACCGGAGAGCATCTCGCATTGCAGACCTTGCTGACGCAGTTGGTCAATGGTTTGAGCGGCGTCCGGGCGCAGGCGGTCAGCCAGTTCAAAGGCGCCGATAACCTGATCTTCCCGAGCCAGGAACACCCAGCCGGCTTCACCCAGATCCGTGCCGATAAATCGCTGCTGGCCAATGCGGTAGTGCTGGCCATCAATAATCCCTTCGAGTCCCTGACCGGTGTGGTTGACCACCCCCTGTGCTTGCAACGCCGCATTGCGGTGTGGGGCGAACGCCTTGGCCACAGGGTGGGAAGAGTGAGATTCCAGTGCTGCTGCAAGGTGCAATAGCCGGGTATCGCTGTGTTCGTTACCGAAGCGGTGAACCCGCTCGATACTGAGCTGACCTTCCGTCAACGTGCCGGTTTTGTCGAAAAGCAGGTGAGTCACCTTGGGCAGCGCTTCAAGCACCCGGGCACTCTTCACCAGCAGCCCCTGCTGCATCATCCGGTTGGTGCCGCAGGTCAGGGCCGCCGGCGTCGCCAGTGCCAGCGCGCAGGGGCAGGTGGCCACCAGCACGGAGAGCATGATCCAGAACGCGTCATCCGGCGCTACCTGATGCCAGAACAGGTAGGTGAGGGCGGCCAACACCAGGATAACGGGAACAAAATAC
>CAZWED010000439.1:0-2326 GCA_964632645.1 uncultured Ferrimonas sp.
AAAATAGAATCATATTTAAGTGATGTGACTGCTTACCCAAATAATTCGATGGTATCAGCTCTTCGGAGAGCTCGTAGATCCCCTTCTTGTTGACGTCGCGCACCACCGGGACCACCAGGCCATTGGGGGTGTCGACCGCCACACCGATGTGGATGTACTTCTTCAGCACCACGCTTTCGCCGTCTTCCGACAGGGAGCTGTTGAACTGGGGCAGATCCGCCAGGGTCTTGGCCACGGCCTTGAGGATGAACACCAGCGGGGTGATCTTGAAGCCCAGGTCCTGCTTGGCCACCACGGCGTTCTGATCCTTACGGAACGCTTCCAGCTCGGTGATGTCCGCTTCGTCAAATTGCGTGACGTGCGGGATCATCGCCCAGTTGCGGGCCAGGTTGGCGCCGGACAGCTTCTTGATGCGGGACAGCGGCTTCAGTTCGACTTCGCCGAATTTGCTGAAGTCCACCTTCGGCCAGGGCAGCAGGTCCAGACCGCCACCGTGTTTGCCCGCCGGGGCCACGGCACCGGATTGCACCTGCGCCAGCGCGGCTTTCACGTAGCTGTGCACGTCCTCTTTGAGGATGCGGTTCTTGCGGCCGGTGCCCTTCACCTTGGCCAGATCAACGCCCAGCTCGCGGGCCATGCGGCGGATCACCGGCGTGGCGTAGGCGTAGGCGCTGTTTTCGATAAAGCCGGTGCTGGCTTCGACGGAGGCCACCTGCACGGAGTCCGCCGGAGCGGACGGGGCCGGCTTACGCTCGGCCGGTGCTTCGGCCACCGGGGCCGGAGCCGGAGCGGCCGGTGCCGGGGCGGCGCCTTCCACTTCAAACTCCATGATTTGGGTACCGGTGGAGACCTTGTCACCCACCTGGATGCGGATCGCTTTGACCACACCGGCAAAAGGTGCGGGCACTTCCATGGAAGCCTTGTCGCCCTCTACGGTGATCAGCGGCTGTTCGTCGCTGACGCGGTCACCCACGGCCACCAGGATCTCGGTGACGTCGACGGCATCGCCGCCGATGTCCGGCACGGCAACCACTTTGATCTCGCTGCCACCCGCCACCGGGGCAGGTGCAGCCGCCGCAGCCGCAGGCTGAGCGGCTGCCGGAGCGGAACCGGCCACTTCAAATTCCATGATGACGGTGCCAGTGGAGACCTTGTCACCCACGTTGATGCTGATGGACTTCACGGTACCGGCGAAAGGCGCCGGCACTTCCATGGAGGCCTTGTCACCTTCAACGGTGATCAGCGGCTGCTCTTCGGTAACCACGTCGCCCACTTTCACCAGCAGTTCGGTTACGTCCACTTCGTCGCCACCGATGTCCGGTACTGCCACGGCCTGAACCGAGGCGGCGGCCGCCGGGGCGGCAGCGGGTTGTTCAGCAGCGGGCTGTTCAGCAGCGGGCGCTTCGGCGGCCGGAGCGGCACCTTCAGCCTCAAACACCATGATCAGGGAGCCGGTGGCCACCTTGTCGCCCACGGCAACTTTGATCTCTTTAACCACACCGGCAGCGCTGGCGGGCACCTCCATGGAGGCCTTGTCGCCCTCCACGGAGATCAGGGATTGTTCCTCTTCGACCCGATCACCCACCTTCACCAGGATCTCGGTCACTTCGACCTCATCGGCACCAATGTCGGGTACGTTGATTTCAATAGTCATAAGTCAGCAATCTCTTAGGCGTACAGCGGGTTTTGCTTGTCGGCATCAATATCAAACTTGGCGATGGCTTCTGCCACCACAGCCTTGTCCAGAGCGCCTTTTTTGGCCAGCTCAGACAGGGCCGCCACCACAACGTAACCGGCGTTCACTTCGAAGTGACGACGCAGGTTGGCGCGGCTGTCAGAGCGGCCGAAACCGTCGGTACCCAGCACCTTGTAAGACACGCTTGGCATGAAGGCACGTACCTGTTCGGCGTAGTTCTTCATGTAGTCGGTCGCAGCGATGGCTGGCTCGTTGCCCATCACTGTGGTGATGTAAGGTACGCGGGCATCGGCTTCCGGATGCAGCATGTTGAAACGCTCGCAGTCCTGACCGTTGCGGGCCAGCTCGTTGAACGAGGTCACTGAGAACACATCAGAACCTACGCCGTATTCTTCAGCCAGGATGACTGCAGCTTTGCGTACTTCGTTCATAATGGTGCCTGAGCCCATCAGCTGTACCTTGGCTTTCTTGCCTTCATGGCTTTCGAGCTTGTAGATACCCTTGCGAATACCTTCCTCGGCGCCTTCCGGCATGGCTGGCATGGCGTAGTTTTCGTTCATCAGGGTCAGGTAGTAGAACACGTTCTCCTGCTCGCCATACATGCGGCGGATACCGTCCTGAATGATCACG
>CAZWED010000440.1:0-2320 GCA_964632645.1 uncultured Ferrimonas sp.
GGCATCACCGTGCATTCCCCCTGGACGTCGTACTTACCCCACATGATGCGGGGCACCGAGCAGGCGGGCGCCATCGGCATCGGCTGCACCATCTGGGTAAAGCGCAGCCAGGGTACGCAGGAGTGGTAGATCAGGTTATCGGTGCCTTCCGGTTCGCCGTTGTAGAGGTTGGGTGAGGCACTGGCGCTGGCCAGCACCGTGCGGGCGGCGTCGTTAAACTCTGCCCAGCTGCCCTGCCAGGGGATGGTGGTAAAGCGCACCTGCTGATCCTCCCCCAGAGCGGTGACCGCACAATCGAGCCGGTCATGCTCCAGCACGCGCCCGTCACGGATGCGCCAGCGCATCCAGGGCAGTTCCTGGGCCACCAGGGTGCAGGCATAGAGAATGGCGCGGTAGGCGGACAAGCCATGCGCCTGGCAGTACGCCAGTAGCGTCTGCACCTCCACATCGGCGCAGATGCCTACGTAGGGCAGGGCCACGTTCTGGTAGTGCTCGAACTGTTGTTGTCGGGGGAAGGTTTCGGAGGAGAGAAAATGCATGTGCCGGTCCCTGAGCGTTTTTTTTGGCGCCCACTATAGGGCGTTGCGCCGGCCAGAACCAGTCTGAAGATCACACCGGGGCCCAATGGGCCCCGGTGTTAAGGGTTACTCGCTGTCGGTGTCGGCGTCGTTCACCTCTACCCGGTCTACCCGTTGCAGACCGCGAGGCAGCTTATTGCCGCGGCGACCGCGCTCACCCAGGTAGTGGTCCAGATCCGCGCTCTTCAGCGTCAGCTTGCGCTTGCCAGCCCACAGGGTGATTTGGGCGCCCACCGGCAGCACCACCAGATGCTTGACGTACTCTTCGCGGGTTTTCGCCCGCTCGGAGGGGATGCCGATGATCTTGTTGCCCTTACCCTTGGCCAGAACCGGCAGCTGGGAGAGCGGGAACAGCAGCATCCGGCCCTCGGTGCTGATCGCCAGCAGGCGGTCATTGGCCTGGTCGCGGATCCGCTGCGGCGGCAGGATCTCCGCGCCAACGGGCACCGTCAGCAGCGCTTTACCCGCTTTGTTGCGGCTGATCATCTCCTTGAACTGGCCGACAAAGCCATAGCCCGCGTCCGTGGCCAGCAGGTAGTGGTCCTCCTCCTGTCCCATCACCACGTGCTCCAGCTTGGCGCCAGCCACCAGGTTGAACCGTCCGGAGAGGGGTTCGCCCTGGCTGCGGGCGGACGGCAGGGAGTGCGGTTCGGTGGTGTAAGCGCGGCCGGAGCTCTCAAGGAACACCACCGGCTGATTGCTGCGACCCCGGGCATGGGCCAGGTAGCCGTCACCGGCCCGGTAGGAGAGCGCTTCCGGCTCCACATCGTGGCCCTTGGCGCAACGGCCCCAGGCTTTCTGGCTCATCACCACGGTCACCGGCTCGGCGGGCGTCAGCTCCTGCTCGGTCAGGGCGCGGGCTTCACCACGCTCCACCAGCGGGCTGCGACGCTCGTCGCCATAGGTTTCCGCATCCGCCATCAGCTCCTTCTTGACCAGGGTCTTAAGGCGACGCTCAGAGCCCAGAATGGTTTGCAGCTTGTCGCGCTCGGCGGCCAGCTCCTCCTGCTCGGCGCGGATCTTGATCTCCTCCAGCTTGGCCAGCTGACGGAGTTTGATCTCGAGGATCGCTTCCGCCTGCTTCTCCGACAGGCCAAAGCGGCTCATCAAGGCGGCCTTGGGCTCATCCTCGGTGCGGATGATCTCGATCACCTCGTCAATGTTGAGGAAGGCGAACAGCAAGCCGTCGAGAATGAGCAGGCGGGCCAGCACCATATCCAGCCGATACTGCAGGCGGCGACGGACGGTGTCGGTCCGGTAGGTCAGCCACTCCGCCAGGATCGACTTGAGATCCCGCACGCCGGGGCGGTTATCCAGGCCCAGCATGTTGAGGTTAACGCGGTAGCTTTTCTCCAGGTCGGTGGTGGCGAACAGGTGGGCCATCACCTGGTCCAGATCGATCCGGTTGGAGCGCGGCACGATCACCAGTCGCACCGGGTGCTCATGGTCGGACTCGTCCCGCAGGTCCGTCACCATCGGCAGCTTCTTGGCCTGCATCTGGCCGGCGATCTGCTCAATCAGCTTACTGCCGGACACCTGGTGCGGCAGGGCGGTCACCACGATTTCGCCGTCGATCACCTCGTACACGGCGCGCATCTTCACCGAGCCGCGGCCGGTCTGGTAGATCTTGGCGATCTCCGACTTCGGCGTGATGATCTCTGCGGCGGTGGGGTAATCCGGGCCCTGAACAAACTGCATCAGCTCATCCAGTTCCGCCTTGGGGTTTTCCAGCAGGTGGGCAC
>CAZWED010000441.1:0-2319 GCA_964632645.1 uncultured Ferrimonas sp.
AGCAGCTGGGCACCAGCCAATCGGTACTCAGCCGTAAAATCAAAGCGTTGGAGGCGGAGCTTCAGGTTGATCTGTTTCATCGCGCCGGCAACTCAATCCAGTTGACCCACAAAGGCCGCCGCTTCTTCACCACCGTGGACAACATGCTGGGGGAGCTGAATCAGGGGCTGGACAGTCTGCGGGGGCCCGATACTGGCTCGGCAGGCTCGGTGATGGTGGCCGCGCCCGCCAGTTTTCTTGAAGCCCACGTCATCCTGTTCCAAAACCTCAATGCCAGTCACCCCAACCTGCAACTGAACCTGCGCTCCGTCAGCGCCCGTGATGCCGGCCAGATGGCCGATGCCGACATTATGATCAGCAACAGCCTGCCTACTGATCAAAACCTGATTGCCCGCAAAGTCATCGACGAGCCTGCCCTGTTCTGTGCCAGCCGCGAGTACCTGGAACGCCACGGCACGCCCACTGACCCGTCGCAACTGCGCAACCATAACTGCCTGACCGGCGGCGCCGCGCTCAAGCCGGAAGCGAACTGGGCGTGGCGCAATGCCAGTGGTCAGGAACAGAGTGTCACCGTCAGTGGCGTCATCACCACCGACTCCATGGGTGTCGCCAAGCGCATGATGCTCGGTGGGATGGGCATCGCCTGCTTGCCTCTGGGCTTACTGATGGATAGCGAGCACAAATTTGAGGTCTTGTTTGGTGGAGAGTGCTACCGCCCCATGTCGATCTACCTGGTTTACCCGGCCAACAAATACATGGCCCAAAGCGTGCGTCTGACCATCGATTACATTCTCCAGCACTTTGAACAGCTGCATCAGCGTTTCGACAACGCCCTGCCCGGGCGCGCGTCCCCCTCATCCTAAGGGCAGAATCAGGGATTAACCGGATGCGGGATTGGCCCCCCGACTGAGCGGGAACCAGGCTGCCATCCGCCCCAAAGCGATCGTTGACTCCAAAGATGGATAGTCTATTCGCCTTATTAATGACCCGAATCACCTTGGGCCTCGTGGAGCGCTTAAGTCACGCAGTATTGGCCTGATTCAGGCATTGACGGATAAAGGTTTGCCGCCAGAGAGCACGCTATGACTCGGCGAAGGGATTCCCGTTGAGGAGGGGCAAGGCGAACGGTCGCTTCTGGCGCCAAAACCATCCCCAACGCGATGCCAGACGCGATTAGAGACAGTAAAGAAACAGCCCCTGTAAACTCAGGGGCTGCTGACCATCACTACTGCCGGAGTTACTTTTTGCCCATCATGGCCTTGAGGTCGGCAAAGGGGTTGTGGGTGGCCACGTCACGCTTGAGATCTTCGCCTGCCTGCACGGTACTGCCATATTGCGCCGCCTGAGTGTATTTCTCATGTTCGTTGTCATGACAATACAGGCAAAGCAGTTCCCAGTTTGAGCCATCAGAGGGGTTGTTCTCATGGTTGTGATCGATGTGATGCACCGTCAGCTCCCGCAGGTTGGAGTACTGAAACTCGCGGGCACAGCGGCCGCAAACCCAGGGAAACAACTTCAATGCCTTGTCGCGGTAGCCCTGCTCCAGCGAGGCATAGTTCTTGGGGATGATGGCCATAAGGCCTCCGTGAATACCGATTGAAAGCGCCACTATAGCAAGAACCCCGGCATTGAATCGCCAACACCTTCCCAAACTGCGCATGGCCAGCAGCCTCTCCGCTTGGCGCATTGAGCTTTACCCTGCCCTCAGGCACAAAAAAGGCGCCCTGAAGGCGCCTTTTTTTATTCAATCTCGTTTGCGGGCCAGTGCACGATGCAACCCAGCAGGATGTGGCTCTCCGTGCCCACGTCGCGCTCGTCGAGCACTTTGTTGCGGATCGACATCCCCGCCGCATGCATGGCGGAGGCGCTGCCAGTCAGCAGCGGGTGCCAGCTGGGCAGTCCACGGCCTTCGTGCAGGCGCTTGTAGGCACAGCTCGGCGGCAGCCAGTTCAGTTCACCGACGTTTTCCGGTGTGATCTTGTAGCAATCCGGCACGTAGTCGAATCGGGTCTCGTACTTGTTGCAGCGGCAACTTTTGTGATTCAGCAACTGGCAGGCCACATTGGTGAAGTACACGTCATCGGTGTCGTCATCAATCAGCTTGTTCAGGCAGCACTTACCGCATCCGTCACAGAGGGATTCCCACTCCCGTTCGGTCATCTCGGTCAACGGTTTCTGCCAAAACGGTGTTTGCTCAGACATGGCCACTCCCCTAAAACTACAACGCCCCCGAGGCTCCGGGGGCGCGCATGATAGCAAAAAGCCTCACTCTATGGGAGGAAACTTGATGCGATCCGAGAGATAGCCCACGGCCACGGC
>CAZWED010000442.1:0-2319 GCA_964632645.1 uncultured Ferrimonas sp.
CGTGGCGAATAATGTTTTTGGTGATGGTGCGGTAGTTCAGCGCATCGTCCATGTCGTCGCTGTTGCGGGCCCGGTCGGCGCAGTAGTGGATCCTGGCATTGATGATCACGTCCTGCTTATTCTGAACTTCGTCGTCGTTGATGCCGATGTAAGTGCGAAGACGCAAGTTTTTAATTCGAATAACCGCTTGGTTTTGCTTCATAATGACTTCATTCCTCGGTGGGGGAGCTCTTTCGGATTATAGGACCACACTAATGTTACCCGCTTCATTGAATCAAGGCTCAGTCGCACTGCGAACCGCCGTATTTTTGGCCTCAACCATGGTGATACTGGCTGGCATCAAGGCCGCGAGCGCCATCGTGGTGCCGTTTTTGCTGGCGTTGTTTATTGCCATCATCTGCAGCCCGATGGTGAAAGCGTTGATGCGCCTCAAGCTGCCACGTGCCCTGGCAATCTTTGCCGTGATGGTGGTGGTGATCCTGGCGGGCACCTGGATTGCCACTCTGGTTGGCAGCTCCATCAACGACTTCACCCGTCAACTGCCCGAATACCGGGCCCAGTTAACCGCCACGTTTGGTGAACTGCTGCAAAAAGCCAGTCAGTTCAACATCTCTACGGCGCAACTGCGGGAACAGTTTGATCCCGGCGGCCTGATGAGTGTGGCCACCAACATTGTGTCCAGCCTGGGCGGACTGATGACCAACATGCTGCTGATCGTGCTGACGGTGGTCTTTATGTTGTTTGAAAGTGCCGGACTGAACCGCAAGCTGCACTACGCACTGGATGACCCCCAGATGCGCCTCAAGCAGATTGATCGCTTTCTGGAGTCGGTTAACCGATACCTGGCGATCAAAACCGTCGTCAGCCTGGGCACCGGGGTGATCTGTGGTCTCGGCCTGTACCTGCTGGGGGTGGATTACTTCCTGCTCTGGGGCCTGGTGGCGTTTCTGTTTAACTACATCCCCAATATCGGCTCCATCATCGCCGCCATCCCGCCGGTGGCGCTGGCGTTCCTGCAGTTAGGGGTCGGGCCCGCTGCTGGCGTGGCGGGCCTGTACGTCGCCGTCAACATGGTGATGGGCAACGTGGTGGAACCGCGGATGATGGGTCGCAGCCTGGGGCTTTCCACTCTGGTGGTGTTCCTCAGCTTGATTTTCTGGGGCTGGCTGCTGGGCTCGGTGGGCATGCTGCTGTCGGTGCCTCTGACCATGATCGTCAAGATTGCGCTGGAATCCTCCGAAGGGGGACGCTGGGCGGCGGTGCTGCTGGAGGGGGACCCCCAGGTGGTGAGTCAGCCCATGGTGGCCCAGGCCAACGGTGAGGCGCGGGAAAGCGAGTGATGGATCTGCGTCAACATCTGCCCGAAACCTGCCCGGAGGCGGTCGCACAGCGCCTGTTTCACGGTCGCGGACACTGTTTCCCCGGGCTGGAAACCCTCACGCTGGACTACCTCCCGCCCGCTCTGCTGCTGACCCAATTCGGGCCGCTGACGGCCACTCAGGCGAGCGATCTGGAAGCGCAGACCCTGCAATGGTGGCGGGACGTGTCCGGCACCGAACCCACCCTGGTTTGGCAGGATCGCTCCGTCAGCCCGGCGCAAACCCGACTGCTGTGCGGCGAGCTGCCGTCTCCGCATTGGGTGACGGAAGCGGGGCTGGAGTTTGAACTTACGCTGATGAAAGGGCAGAACCACGGCCTGTTCCTGGACATGGCTGAGGGACGTCAGTGGGTGAGGGCGCACAGCCGCGGCAAACGGGTACTGAACCTGTTTGCCTACACCTGCGGATTTTCCGTGGCGGCCAAAGCCGGGGGCGCCGCTACCGTGGTGAACCTGGATATGAGCGCGCCTTCCCTGTCACAGGGCAAACGCAATCACGCCCGTAACGGACTGGGGGAGGGGGTGCGTTACCTGGCCCATGATCTGTTCAAAACCTTCGGCAAACTGAAAAAGCTTGGGCCGTTTGACCTGGTGGTGGTGGATCCGCCCAGTTTTCAGCAGGGCAGCTTTATCGCCACCAAGGATTACCCCCGCTTGTTGCGGCGGTTGTCCGATTTGATGGCGCCGGAGTCCGAAGCTCTGCTGTGCCTGAATGCGCCGGAACTCAGTCTCGCCTACCTGCAACAGCAGGTGGCGGAGTTTGCCCCTGAACTTCAGTGGGTTGAGCGGCTGAGCAACCCGGCCAGCTTTCCCGAGCAGAACCCGGATAAGGGGCTGAAGGTGTTGCGTTACCGCCGGGCTAGCGAGTGATCTTGTCGGACAGCTCGCTCATGCCGTGCTGTTCGATCACCCGGGCCAGCGACGTCCGGTCCCGCCGACCC
>CAZWED010000443.1:0-2309 GCA_964632645.1 uncultured Ferrimonas sp.
GGGCAATAAGGCGTTCACGTCGGGCCGCAAACTCTTCAGGGGCAATCGGGGTGTAGGGGAAGGACAGGGTACGCAGACGAGCCAGCTCGTCCTCCATGGTGGCGCCACCGACGCCGATAGGCAGAGTCATAGGGATCCTTATAGTTCGGTTTTTTGAAGATTGTATACAAAAATGGTGCGATGCACAGCCTGATACCCCAGGGATTTTTGTGGGCGGCCCGGGGGCGGCCAAAAGGGCGGGTGGGGATCGGGTTGGCGGTGCAGAGGACAGAAAAAAAAGGCGGCCAGAAGGCCGCCAATACGCCAGGAAAGGCTCAGCCCAGGGTCGCGCCGATGGCCAGTTCGCGGTCTTCCGGCATCTCGTTGTAAGAGAGCACATTGAGGCCCCGGGCAAAGGCGCGGGCGTAGCGGGCCAGCACCGGCCGCAGCTGAGGCGGCACCAGCAGAATGGCCGGGTGGCCCTGCTCCTGCATCATGCCGGTCAGGGTCGGCATCTTGTTCTGCAGCTGGGCCAGCAGCGCGGGCTCAATGGCAAAGCTGTCCAGCGGCACCTGGCCGTTTTTCTGCGCCTGGGCCAGCGCGTTCATCAGGGTTTGCTCCAGCTCCGGTGCCAGGGTGGCGACCTCCAGTTTGGGCCGGTTGCCAGCGATCTGGTGCAGGATGGTTTCCTTCAGGGCGCAACGAACGTCCGCCGCCAGCAGGATCGGATCCTTGGTGTTCTCGGAGCACTCCAGCAGGGTGGTGGCGATGGTGCGGATGTCCTTGAGGGAGACCTGTTCGCGCAGCAGGGAACGGTACACCTTCAACTGCTGGATTGGGGTCAGCGCGTTATTGAGAGACTCCGCCAGACGGGGCGCCAGTGCGGTCAGACGATCGTTCAGTGAGGTGATGTCATCGTGCTGGATCAGGTCCGCCAGACGCTCCCGCATCAGCTTACTGACGTGGGTGGCGATGATGGTGGCGCTGTCCACCACCGAGTAGGCGAGATTGAGCGCTTTGGCTTTGTGGTCCGGGTCGATCCACACGGCGTCCATCTGGTAGGCGGGGTCCTTGGTCAGGGTGCCGTCGATGGTGCCGTACACCTGGCCGGACTGGATCGCCAGCAGGCGCTCCGGCTCCAGATCGCCGGAGGCGACCGGGATCCCCATAAAGGCGATCTGGTAGCTGGTGGGGGCCAGGGAGAGGTTGTCACGCACCCGCACTTCCGGCAGCAGGAAACCGGCCTGTTCGGAGAGGGTGCGACGGATCCCGGTCAGCCGGCTCAGCAACTCCGCGCCCTTGTTCTTGTCCACCAGGTGCACCAGTCGGTAGCCGAGGCTGACCTCAAAGGTGTCGGTGTAGGGCAGGGATTCCCAGGTGGGCGCCTTACTCTCCGCCCGGGCGGCTTCCACCTTCTCCTCGACCACATCCAGCGGCGCCGGCGGGGCGAACTGGTGCTGTTTCCAGGCCACAAAGGCCAGCACCAGGGCGAATGTGCCGAACGCCAGGGTGGGCATGCCCGGCACCAGCGCGATGATCGCCATCACCAGCGCGGTGGTGCCCAGTACGGCCGGGTTGGCCAACAGCTGCTGGGAGACCTGCTCCGGCATCTCTTCCGCGTCGGACACCCGGGTCACGATGATCGCCGCGGCGACCGCCAGCAGCAGGGAGGGGATCTGGGCGACCAGGCCGTCACCGATGGTGAGCAGCGCAAAGGTGCGGAAGGCGTCACCGGCGCTCATGTCGTGCTGGAACACGCCAATGGCCACACCGCCGATGATGTTGATGAACAGGATCAGGATGCCGGCGATGGCGTCACCACGGACGAACTTGGAGGCACCGTCCATGCTGCCGTAAAAGTCCGCTTCCCGCGCCACTTCCGCGCGCCGCGCCTTGGCCTGGTCCTGAGAAAGGGCCCCGGCGTTCAGGTCGGCATCGATGGCCATCTGCTTGCCCGGCAGGGAGTCCAGGGTAAAGCGGGCACTGACTTCCGAGATCCGCTCGCCCCCTTTGGTGATCACCACAAAGTTGATGATCATCAGGATAAGGAACACCACCATACCGACCACGTAGTTGCCGCCGATCACCACTTCACCGAAGGCCTGGATCACCTTACCGGCGGCATCGCCGCCCTGGTGGCCCTCGATCAGCACCACCCGGGTGGACGCCACGTTCAGGGTCAGTCGCATCAGCGTTGCCAGCAGCAACACGGTGGGGAACACGGAGAAGTCCAGCGGCCGGGTGGCCGCGACCGCCACCAGCAGCACCAGAATGGCCAGCACGATGTTAAAGGTAAACAACATGTCGAGCAGCCAGGGCGGCAGTGGCAG
>CAZWED010000444.1:0-2304 GCA_964632645.1 uncultured Ferrimonas sp.
CACGGCCCGATGGGCAACCACAACCGTGGTGGTAAAGAGCCGATGATCACCTTTGGTGAGAACGTGCCGCTCTCCGCAGAAAAGCAGAACAGCGTCTGTCTCTCCTGCCACCAGGGCGAAGAGCGCATGGCCTGGCACAGCTCCGTGCACAACCTGGAAGAGGTCGCCTGTACTTCTTGTCACCAGGTGCACGTTGCCCAGGATCCGATCCTGGACCGTCAGACCGAAGTGGACACCTGCACCAACTGCCACACCCGCCAGAAGGCGGACATGAACAAGCGCTCCTCCCACCCGATGAAGTGGGCGGACATGACCTGTTCTGACTGTCACAACCCGCACGGCTCCATGAGCGAAGCGGCCCTCACCAGCACCACCGTGAACGACACCTGTTACGAGTGCCATGCTGAAAAACGCGGCCCTTTCCTCTATGAGCACGCGCCGGTCGCGGAAAACTGCGCCGCCTGCCACAACCCGCACGGCAGCGTAAACGACGCCATGCTGACCCAGCGTGCTCCGCAACTGTGTCAGAGCTGCCACGCCAGCGCTCACAGCGGCAACCCGATCTTCAACTCCGGTGAAGACCGTATGACCGCAGGCAAGAGCTGCCTCAACTGCCACAGCCAGGTGCATGGTTCCAACCATCCCAACGGCTCGGCACTTCAGCGCTAAGGGGGACAGAACATGAACTTTCGTCTCAACCTGATCACCCTGGCCCTGGCCAGCTTCTCCGGCGTCGCGATGGCCGACTATGGCCTGGCAAACGCCAACCTGGAGAAAGTCGACACCACCAAGTGGGAATGCAAGCGCTGTGAGCCGGTTAACGGCTACCAGGGCAGCGTTGCCGTCGGTGGCGGTGCCGTCATCACCAACGACAACCACGCCGCAAACCGCTTTGGCGGTAACGACGATGGTGGCGTAGGCGAACTGAACGCGGACGTGCGTTACAACGCTGAAAGCGGCTACAACGCCAGCATCCTGACCGATCGTCTGGGCACCGGTAACGGCTCCGCCAAGGTCTCTGTCGGCAAAGCCGGCATGGCCAATGCCGAGTTCAACTACCGTACCCTGACCACCTGGCAGGAAGACAACGCCTACAGCCGCTACGTGGCCAACGGCAGCACCCTGGTCGACACCGGCAGCCTGGTGCGTCAGGATCTGAAGCAGGAGCGCGAGCGCTACGGCTTTGCCTTCGACCTGGGCGGTGAGCTGTGGGAAACCTACGCCAACTTCCAGCGTGAAGACAAAACCGGCACCAAGAGCCGCTCCGTGGCCGGCCTGTCCGCCACCAACATCGTGGCGCCGGTAGACAGCACCACCGACCGTTGGGAAGCGGGTGCCAAGCTGACCGGTCAGAACTGGTTCACCGGTCTGTCGTACATCTACTCTCAGTACGACAACAACCTGGCCACCAGCCTGACTCTGGACAACAACGCCACCGCCCTGGCCAACGACCCCAGCAATGAGGCGTACCAGGTGGTGCTGAACGGGGCCTACTCCCTGAACCGCACCCACTTCGCCGGTCGCGTTGTCAGCGGTAAGATGACCCAGGACGACAACACCCTGAAGATCGGTGGCATCACCGGCTTCGACGGTGAAGTTCGCACCCTGGACGCCAACCTGCGTGTCACCTCCAGCGTCACCAACAAGCTGCGCCTGTCCGCCAGCGTCGACCACAGCGATCGCGACAACCGCTCCAATGTCCTGCAGGGCAACGGCATCACCGTTGATGGCCTGTCCGGTGACATCGAAGGCGTGAAGCTGTACGACACCACTCGCACCTCCTACAAACTGGGCGCCAGCTACCGCTTTGCTTCCGGCTACCGTCTCGACGGTGGTTACGAGCGCAAAGACGTAGAGCGCACCGAGCAGGACCGCGAAGAGACCAACGAAGACGCCGTTTGGGCCCGTCTGCGGGTAACCTCTCTGGACAACTGGGACTTTGGTCTGAAAGCCGGTTACAGCAACCGTGACGGCTCCAAGTACGATGCCAACCGGGGCACCTCTGACGAGGACAACGCTCTGCTGCGTCGCTACTACCTGGCCGACCGTGAGCGTACCGAAGCGGAACTGCGCATCACCCACACCCCGCTGGACAACCTGTCCATCGATCTGACCGGTCGTTACGCCAATGACGACTACAGCGACTCTGAAATCGGCCTGACCGAAGCGAAGGACTACGGTTACGACCTGAGCCTGAACTGGCTGGCCACCGAGAAGCTGAACCTGCACGCCTTCGGCGGCCAGCAGTGGATCGAATCCAACCAGGCCGGCAGCACCGCCATGAACGGTACCGCCAACTGGTTC
>CAZWED010000445.1:0-2303 GCA_964632645.1 uncultured Ferrimonas sp.
TACCTACCCGGTGGAGCAGCGCTACCTGCCCCTGGTGCAGGAGGAGGGGCCGGATCTGGACCTGATGGAGGGCCTCTTTGCCGCGGTGGACGAGCTGTGTGACGAAGGGCCGGGTGACATCCTGATCTTTATGAACGGCGAGCGGGAAATTCGCGACGCGGCGGACGCGCTGAACCGGCGAAACCTGCGGGACACCGAGATCCTGCCGCTTTACGCCCGGCTGTCCCACAGCGAGCAGGCGCGGATCTTCTCCGCCCACTCCGGCCGCCGCATTGTGCTGGCCACCAACGTGGCGGAAACCTCACTGACGGTGCCGGGGATCAAGTACGTGATCGACCCGGGCACCGCCCGCATCAGCCGCTACAGCTACCGCACCAAGGTGCAGCGTCTGCCGATTGAACCGATCTCCCAGGCCAGTGCCAACCAGCGTGCGGGCCGGTGTGGCCGGGTCAGTGAGGGGATCTGCATCCGCCTCTACAGTCAGGAAGATTTTGAATCCCGGCCGGCGTTTACCGACCCGGAGATCCTGCGCACCAACCTGGGCTCGGTGATCCTGCAGATGCTGGCGCTGGGCCTTGGCGACATCGCCGCGTTCCCCTTTATCCAGCCGCCGGACAGCCGCCACATTAAGGACGGCATGACGCTGCTGGAGGAACTGGCCGCCATCACCCTGAAAAAAGGTGAGCCCAAAATGACCCCGCTCGGGCGTCAACTGGCCCGCCTGCCCATCGACCCCCGCCTGGCACGGATGGTGATCGAGGCGCAGAAGCAGGGGTGTGTGCACGAAGTGATGGTGATCGCCGCTGCACTGTCGATTCAGGACCCGCGGGAGCGGCCCATAGAGCGCCAGCAGGCCGCCGATGAAAAGCACAACCGCTTTGTCGACAAAAGCTCCGACTTTATCGCCTACCTGAACCTGTGGGATTACCTGAAGGCACAGCAAAAAGCGCTGTCCGGCAACCAGTTCCGCCGTCAGTGCAAAAGCGAATTCCTCAACTACCTGCGGGTGCGGGAGTGGCAGGACCTCTACTCCCAGCTGCGTCAGAGCCTGAGTGATCTCGACATCCGCCTCACCATCGGTGAGCGTGCCGGGGAGGACCAGATCCACCGGGCCCTGCTGGCGGGGCTGTTGTCCCACATCGGCATGAAGGACGCCGAGGGCCACTTCAAGGGCGCGCGCAACACCCGATTTTACGTGTTCCCCGGCTCCGCGCTGGCGAAAAAGCCGCCCAAGTGGCTGATGGCGGCGGAACTGACCGAAACCAGCCGTCTGTTTGCCCGCACCGTTGCCAAGTTCGACCCGGAGTGGGTGGAGCCACTGGCGGAGCACCTGATCAAGCGCAGCCACAGTGAACCGCACTGGGAGAAGAAGCCCGGTTCCGTGGTGGCCTACGAGCAGGTCAGCCTCTACGGCGTGGTGGTGGTGCCCCGTCGCAAGGTGCAGTACGGGCCGGTAAACGCCGTGGAAGCGCGGGAGATCTTTATCCGCGAAGCGCTGGTGGGCGGCGAACTGGGGCTGAACGAAGCCTTCCTGCAAAACAACCTGGCACTCATCAACGAGGTGCAGGAGCTGGAGCACAAGTCCCGCCGCCGGGACATCCTGGTGGACGAAGAAACCCTCTTTGCCTTTTATGATGAACGGGTGCCCGAAGGGGTCTACACCCGCCAGCGGTTCCAGGGCTGGTGGAGCAAGGCGCGCCGGCAACAGCCGGAACTGCTCGATTTCGATAAGTCCGACCTGATGAAGCGGGACGCCGACCACATCGGCGAACAGGACTACCCGGACCACTGGACCCAGGGCGACATCACGCTGCCGCTCTCTTACCAGTTTGAACCGGGGGCCGAGGACGATGGGGTGTCGCTGCACCTGCCCATTGCCCTGCTCAACCAGATGGAACCGGACGGCTTTGATTACCTGGTGCCGGGGCTGCGCCATGATCTGCTGGTGGCCCTGATCAAAACGCTGCCCAAGCCACTGCGTCGTAACTTTGTGCCGGCGCCGAACTACGCCAGCGCCGCCCTTAACGCCATCACGCCGTTCGAGATGCCGTTGCTGGACGCCCTGTGCAAACAGCTGTTGCGGATGACCGGCACCCGGGTTACGCCGGAGGATTTCGACCTCGGCGCGCTCGACCGGCACCTCACCTTCAACTTCAAGGTGGAGGATGACCAGGGCAAGCTGATCGCCCAGGGCCGTGACCTGTTGGCCCTGAAGCAACAGCTGAAAGGGCAGATGAAGCAGGTGATCGCCAAGGTGGCGGACAGCGGCATTGAGCAGCGCGGCCTGACCGACTGGACTCTGG
>CAZWED010000446.1:0-2301 GCA_964632645.1 uncultured Ferrimonas sp.
GGGCTGGATGTCAGGGACGACCTGAAACGACACCAACGGCCTTACCACGACGACCCCGGTCACCCGTTTCGCTGACTCCTCCCTGATGATTGGCGAGAATCACCACAATCCGGTCAGGATGGTGAATGTGCTGTGTGCCAAAATGCCTAACCGCTTGTTAATAAAGAAAAAGAATAATTGGCACGATCTCTGATTATTCATTTCGCCTGAGCCGGGATGTACAGGCAACGGTGGCGGAACCCGTGACCGATGACGACGACGAATGGCCCCGCTTGCGGGGCCGACTTTCCCGCTCTGTTGGCCTTGACACCCCAACGAGCCGGGCCGATGTTTGAGTGAATGCGACGCAGCGATGCAAAGGAGTGGCTATGACGGTGACAACCATGGTGGTGGTGATTGTCGCGATTGTGATGGGATGCGTGCTGGAGATCAGCCGTCACTGGGCCCGTTCGGGGGACCAGCGGCGGGACAAGGACACCGAGGCCGCTCTGGCCCAGCTGCGTGAAGAGAACCGCACGCTGGCAGAACGGGTGGCGACGCTGGAAGCGATCGTGACCGACAGCGGGTTCGATTTGGATCAGGCCATCCGCAAACTGGGGTAACGGCCCCAGAGCGGGAGACGGACAGGAGAAGGGATGATGGGAGAAGTGGTATTGGGCGCGCTGTTGTTGGCGGCCGTGGTTGCGATGGTGCTGGCCTGGCGCTCCCCGGCGCGATTTGCACAGTGGGCGAAAGTGCTGGGCTTTGCCGGTGACGGCCAGCCTGCCAGCGCGGAAGATCTGGAAGCCCGTGAACGGCTGAAGCAGTTGGAAGCGGAGAACATCGCCATCAAAGAGCGGCTGGCAACGCTGGAAGCGATCGTCACCGACAGCAGTTATGAACTGGACCAGCGCATTCGCAAGCTGGGATAAGGAGTACCTATGAGCCTATGGACCTTTCTTGCCCTGTTTTTCTGCGGCGCCTTTTTGCTGGATGCGTACAAAACCCACAAAAAGTCCAAGCTGAAACTGGGACAAAGCGATGAGCTGAATGAGCTCAAAGCAGAACTGGCGTCCGTTAAGGCGGACAATCAGGCGTTGAAGGAACGGGTGCAGACCCTGGAAGCGATCGTCACCGACGGCCGGTTCGACCTGGATGCGGAGTTTCGCAAGCTGGGCTGACGCCCCGCTTGCGAATGGCCTGCGTCAGCCCGCCAGGGTGGCCAGCAGGATCCCGCCACCCACCAACACAAACAGCCCGCCGCAAATGGCGTCGATCACCGGGGTCAGTCGCTGCAGTTTTTGTTGCAGACGGGCGCCGGTGAGCACCCAGGCCAGAGCGGAAAACCACGCCAGTGACAATCCCCACAGCAGCAGAATGGCGGCCACCTTGCCCTCGTCAGAAACGGATGGCGGCACCAGTGAGGTCAACAGGCTGAGAAAAAACACCAACGCTTTGGGGTTAAGCAGGTTGGTGGTAAACCCCTTGGCCAGCGCCGCCCAGGGCGAAACCAGCGCCACCGAAGTGTCCAACGGACCGGCACTGCCGGTGCGCCATTGCTGATAGGCCGCCCGCAGCGCACCGATGCCCAGGTACAGCAGGTAACCCCCGCCAGCGACCCGCAGCACCATCGGCAGCATCGGGTGCTGCTGGATCAGCAGACTGACACCGGTCAGCGCGAAGGTGGCGTGCACCAGAATCGCCAGTGAGATCCCCAGTGCAATGGCCAGACCGATGCGACGACCGTAGCGGCTGGCATTTTGCACCACCAGGGCAAAGTCCGGCCCCGGACTGGCCAGCGCCACCAGGTGTACCAGCGCCAGGGTGGCGAGCAAAGAGAGTTCGTTCATCAGGTAAATCAGATCGTTAAAGGCGTCAGCATACGGCTGACGGCGTTTGGGTATCAATCCTCGAACGGGGCTTTCCTGCCCCGCCTCGGATAAAAAACGGCGCATGGGCGCCGTTTTTTGATGTCGGTAGGATTCAGTTCTCGAAGTCGTCTTCGAGGTCCTCTTCCAGTGCCGCAGCGCGCTCAGCGCGCTTCTGCTCAGCCTTGGCGGCCTGACGCAGTGCCTGGGCTTCACGCTCGGTGCGCTGGGCCGCTTTGCGCTCGTTGCGCTCGGCTTGCTGCTTCAAAAAGCCGGCCATCGCCTGCTCGGCCCAGGCTTGAGCATCCGCTTCGCTGCCAAAGCCATCCTGGCGCTGGGTTACCTTGGTTTTACGGTTGGAAATTTTACGGACAATCTCAGCGGTCCAGCTGCCGTCGTTTTCGATAACGCGGAAATCGTACTTTTTGCCTTGAGCCATGATGTCTCTGTCCAA
>CAZWED010000447.1:0-2292 GCA_964632645.1 uncultured Ferrimonas sp.
GGGCTTCCTGGCCGGTCAGCTGCCCCAGGTGCGACAGGTCCCGATACAACCCCTCCAGCGTCACCGTCCGGGCGGCACAGGCGGATTCAAACAGGTAGCTGCGGGTGCCGTAAGTCAGCCACCGCTCCCGCGGGCCCACGCCCCAATCGCTGAAGGCGCTGGAGAAGCCGGCCACCAGCAGGTCTGGCGACATCGCCAGCAGCGCTTCAGGATTGGGGTACTCCCGGGCCAGACGAGGAATCGCTTCAAAGCGTTCGGCCCACCGGGGGGCGGGCGCATCGTCCTGATAGGCCTGAGCCAATATCTGTCGGTCGGCGCCGATGGCAAGCAGGGCTTCCGTCGCCTGCTGATTGAGCGTCACGATGCGCTCGGCCCGGGCGCTCTGGCCAAGGCGAACGCCACAGTTCTCAATGAGGGGGGTGGGATAGGCCGTTGCTGGCAACAGGGCCAGCACCAGCATGAACAGCAATGAGAGAAACCGCACTTCACTCGCTCCTTGATGTCGGTATGAAGATATTAGATTTCTTCATATTTTGTGTTTCTGATCCGAATCAATAAAATGTGAAGACGAAAAATTTCGTAATACCGGGTATTGGAACGATGACGACCGAACGGATCACCGTGTCTCTGGACAGCGACCTCTTGTCTGAACTGGATCGAATGACGGAACAGGGGGGCTATCGCAACCGCAGCGAGTTCTTCCGGGACCTTATCCGCGAGCGCCGCTCAGAGCAGCTGATACAGGCGGAGCCAGACACCGAGTGCATGGCGACGCTCAGTTATGTCTTTGATACCCGCAAACGCACTCTGCTCACCCGGCTGCAGGACAATCTGAATCAACACCATGACATCGTGAGGGCCAGCCAGATCGTGTGCCTGGACAACCATTTCCGGCTGGAGAGCGTGGCGCTGGTGGGGACGGCGCAGCAGTTAAACCAGTTCGCCAATCTGCAGTTGAGCGAAAGCGGGGTGATGAACGGGTGCCTTCATCTGGTGCCCCTGATCCTCGAGAACACCATCTGAGCCGAAACGGAGCGAGGGACTTGCCCCCGGGATGGGCCAGTTGCTCAGAGAAGCGATTGGGGTTGAAGCGATGGTCGACTCATCCCCGATCCCACGGGCAGTTGGCATTAGGCTGGCTCAAACCCACGCCAAACACACTCCCCCTTCCGCCGCTCTGTTACCCAACTGCCCTTTCATGCCGCGTTAAGCCGACGCATACCCAAAGCGACATCGACGAAATTTGTGTGATCGCGACTTCGTTTTACCCAACGCGTCCTCAGACCTGCGTCGAGGACTGATATGCTCTCGAACCCGAAAAAACCCAATAACAACAAAGAGAAATCCGATGTCTCAACGACTCCAACACGGCCTGCTGATTGGCCTGTCATGCCTGGCCATTACCGCGTGCGGTGGCGGTGACGACGATAGCGGCGCCTCCGTCGATGACGCCAAGCTGCGCAGCCTGATTAAACAAAGCAACTACGTCACCTCCGGCTTCCCACAGCTGACCATTGACAATCTCTGGTATGGCTCGCCACTGCAACAACAGGGCGTGGTGCGTTTTGATACCACCAGCAAAATCCCGCTCTACTTCGTCTCTCAAAATGGCGAAGAACAGGTGCCGGTCGCGATCAGCAACGCCGTAAGCAAAATTGAAGCGCGCCTCGGCGACGTCTTTGATGACATGGAAGTGATCCACGAAGACCTGTCGGTTTACCGCGACACGACCCGTCCGGATGAAAACGTCTACAACGACCTCTACGACGAAACCCGGTTTAAGAACAACCACGGCATCATCGGCGGCCTGGTGATCAACATCGGTGCAGGCTATTACGACAAACAATACGGCAATGACCCACAAACCATGTGCGCGAACGCCAGCATTGCCCCATACCGCGGCAGTATGGCTTTGGTGATCAACGAAAGCCGCCATACCTACGCGGACACCTCATTGCTGTGGGTAAACATGGGCAATGGCCAATGCAGTTGGAGCTCCGATACCGTGGTTCACGAAATGGCCCACGCCATGGGCATGTTTGCTCACGCAGAGCCCTACTTTGGGCACTGGGGCACCACCGCCATGGATATGCTGCATACTCTGTACGCCAATGACGCCGGTACCGCTTACGGCGACCTGATCCCGGCTCGCCAGTAACAACGTCGATAACCGCTCGGGACATATCCCATCCCGAGCGGTTTTATTGATGCACCGAGAGGCCGGTACAGGGCCATTGTCGCCGCAGGGAGGTGTTGTTGTTTGTTGGGGTGGTGGCTGGAATGGCGCCAAAA
>CAZWED010000448.1:0-2277 GCA_964632645.1 uncultured Ferrimonas sp.
GCCACCAGCACGGAGAGCATGTTCCTGTACGCGTCTTCCGGCGCTACCTGTTGCCAGAACAGGTAGGTGAGGGCGGCCAACACCAGGATAACGGGAACAAAATACTGGGCCACCCGGTCGGCAAACTCGGCGATCTGCGGCTTCTGGGCCGCCGCTTCCTCCTGCAGTCGCACCAGAGTGTTGATGCGTTGCTCCGCCCCCACCTTGGTGACCTCCACCTCAATGGGCTGGTCCAGATTAACAGTACCGGCAAACAGCGGCGCGCCCACCGCCTTACGAACCGGCTCCTGTTCGCCGGTCAGCATGGATTCGTTTACGCCGCTCTCTCCGCTGATCAGCACACCGTCTACGGCGATGCGCTGACCCGGCAACACCCGATAACGTTGTCCGGGCTTCAGGCTCTTGGCGGCGACCTGTCGCTCCCCGTCTTCATCAAGCAACAGCGCGGTGGCGGGGATCAGTTTCTGCAGGTTGCTGGCGTTTTCACTGGCTTTGCGCCGGGCACGCTGTTCAAAGAAGCGGCCCAACAGCAGGAAGAAGGTGAACATCGAGATCGACTCAAAGAACACCTCGCCGGTGCCTTTGGCGGTCGCGACACAACTGGCGCCATAGGCCAGCAGAATGGCGATGGACACCGGCACGTCCATATTGACGCGCAGGCTCATCAGGGCGCGCAGGGCGCTGAAATAGAAAGGCTGGGCCGAATAGAGCACCACGGGCGTGGCAAAGATCATGCTCACCCAACGGAAGTAGTCGCGATACTCCGGTTCAAGGTCGTAGAAATAGCCGGTGTACAGGGCGACGGCCAGCATCATCACCTGCATGGTGGCCAGGCCGGCCAGACCGATGCGCAGCAGGAAGTTCTGGCTTTCGCGGGCGTTCTTTTCCTCCTGAGCATCCTGCTGGAAGGGAGCCGCCTGATAACCAATCTGGGTCATCGCCAGGAGCAGATCAGACAGCTTTTGCTGACTGGCGTCCCAGCGCAGCACGGCCCGTTGGGTGGTGGTATTGACGCTGATCTGGGCCACGCCAGGGAGGGCGGCCAGGTGTTTCTCAATCAGCCAGGCGCAGGCGGCGCAACTGATCCCCTCGACGGAGAGCAGCACCTCTTTCAGATCACCCCGGGCGGCAACAAACTCTTGCTGCACTTCGTCCAGGTCGTAGGCGATCAGGCTGGCCAGTGCTTCCGGCACATCCTGTTGCTGGCCTTTTTCGGTTCGGTAGCGGTAGTAATCCGACAGCCCGGAGGACACGATGGCATCCGCCACCGCCGCGCAACCCGGGCAGCACATCGGCTGCTCGACACCGTTAATCAAAGAGGAAAAGGACGCGTTGGCCGGTACCGGCTCATCGCAGTGAAAACAGCGCTGCGAAGTCATGGCCAGACTCATATCAATTCAACCAGATCACACCGTCGTGGGGCAGGGTAGCGCGGGTTTGCAGACGCCAGCTTTGGTCGTAAGCGTCGATTTGAACCAGCCATTTGCCGTCCAGCGGTGCATCCAGGCGCAGGCGGTAGGTGCCGGTGCCGTCCATAAACAACTTCTCGACAAAGTCATTCTGCGCCAGGGTGGCGTGGTGGAACTCCAGTTCAATGGCGGTATCGACCTTTTGGCCGCCGTGCTGGACGATGCGGATCTCCTTGTCGTCCACTTCCAGGGCGAACGTCAACCCCAGGTTTTTGGCAGCACGAATGCGCGACAGATCCTGGTTAATCCCCTTGCCCTCCTTGTAGTAGTCCTCGGACACCATGGAAAACTGGGAGTTGGCGGCGAGGATAAAAGTGTAGACAGAGGCTGCGACAGCGCAGGCCGGCAAGATAATCAGAAACCAGGGCCAGAACTGTTTATACCAGGGGGTCACTTTCATGTTTCTACCTTCCATTGGGAGCGGGCTCCCATACTACTGAGGCGACGGAGGGATCGCACTATCATTTTAACGATTGCCGAGCGCTTGATTGGGGGTTAAGCGGTCCACAATGCGGGATTTGGCGTCTCAGCCTGTTGATAAGATGTTGCGCTTGGTGGGGCTGAGAAGCAAAACGCCCCGCACAAGGCGGGGCGTTGCGGTTTACTTAGCGCTGAGGCTGTAAACGTAGGCAGAGATAAGGTGAACCTTCTCCTCGCCCAACACGTCTTTCCACGCCGGCATGACACCGGCACGACCGTTGGTGATGGACTCGATCACGTAACCACGAGAACTGCCGTACAGCCAGGCGTCGTCGGTCAGGTTAGGCGCACCCAACAGCGGGTTGCCTTTACCGTCCATGCCGTGACA
>CAZWED010000449.1:0-2275 GCA_964632645.1 uncultured Ferrimonas sp.
CAAAGCGGGAACCCACCAGATCGCTGGATACGATCTCGGTTGATTCGGTGTAGTCCACCTGGTTCTGCAGGTCGGAGTACAGCGCGGTCCAGCGCAGGTACTCGTTCATCTCTTCCCGGGTGGTTTCGCTGGCCAGGTTGAGGTTCATGATCGCCATGGAGACGTTCGGGGTCGGAACGCGGATCGCGTTGCCGGTCAGCTTGCCTTTCAGCTCGGGCAGCGCTTTGGCAACGGCCTTGGCGGCACCGGTGGAGGTGATCACCATGTTCAGCGGGGCACTGCGGCCACGGCGGTCCGCCTTGTGGTAGTTGTCGATCAGGTTCTGGTCGTTGGTGTAGGAGTGAACGGTTTCCACGTGACCATTTTTGATGCCGAACTTGTCGTTTACCGCCTTCAGCACCGGAGTGATGGCGTTGGTGGTGCAGGACGCGGCAGACATGATGGTGTCTTCATCCAGAATGTCGTCGTCGTTGACACCGTATACGATGTTCTTGATCTCACCGCTGGCCGGGGCGGTCAGCAGCACCTTGGCCGCGCCTTTGGATTTCAGGTGCAGGCCCAGCCCGTCCTCATCCTTCCAGATGCCGGTGTTATCGACCACCAGGGCATTGTCGATGCCGTACTGGGTGTAATCCACCTCGTCCGGGCTGTTGGCGTAGATCACCTGGATGTAGGTGCCGTTGGCGATCAGCGCGTTGTTTTCGTTGTCCACTTCGATGGAACCGTTAAACGGACCATGGATGGAGTCGCGGCGCAGCAGGCTGGCGCGCTTCTCCAGGTCACCTTCACGGCCACCACGAACCACAATGGCACGCAGGCGCAGGGTGTTGGATACGCCGGTACGCTCAATCATCAGGCGGGCCAGCAGACGGCCGATGCGGCCGAAGCCGTACAGCACGACGTCGCGGGGCTCCAGATCTTTGCCCAGGGCGCAGGAAAGCTGCTCGGCCATGTAAGCATCGATCTCGGAGGCGTCAGTGTGGTTGCGCCAGTAGTTCACCGCCAGCTTGCCGATATCAACACGGCAGTGCTTCACATCCAGGCGGCTCAGCGCCTCAACGAAGGGGAACGAATCACGCAGACGCAGCTTGTCACCTTCGTACTTGGCCACCAGGCGATGCGCTTTGGTGATGTCGATGGTGGAAGCGTTCAGCAGGGGGCGGCCATAAATTTGTACTTCAACCCCTTGGTTGCGGTACAGCTTACCCAGCAGAGGTTGCATCGCCTCGGCCAGTTCAAAACGCTCTTGCCAGCTTTGAAGGTGTTTGTCTGCGGTCATGTACAGAGTCCTATGAAGATGTTCCTGTCGGGGAAACAATAGAGCACGCTGAAAATTATTATTCATTAAGCTTCAGGGCGCCTACCTTGGCGGGCCGTGAAAGCGCGGCTATTCTACAGAAAACCGGCGCGCGATTGCCAGCGCGCCCCAGAACTCAACCTGTTGCAAAATAACAGGATTTTCAGCCAAGGAGTGGCATTTGTGGTAATTCTCCGATCATGAAAACCCTTCCCCTTATGGCCGTAACGGCGGCCGTTTTGCTGTCCGGTTGTGACCGGACGCCCAATGTGCGGGACATCTGTCTCGACAATCCGGCGCTGTGCGCCGACCTCAATACCTCCGGATGGTGCCGCCATGATCGTGCCGCCATCGTTCACGCCCGCTATCAGTACCAAACCACCGGTGACGACGCCCACCGCTTTAATGAACTGATCAAGCTGGAGCAGTATGTGGACTGCATGAGCCACATCAACCAAATGGTCAGCCGGACACCGGGCAAGTCTCTGGAGCAGGATCGCAGTGTCTTCTATCTCAAAGGTCTGGCGGCCCTGGACGCATTGCAAAAAGCCACCGAAGACGCGGCCTATCCCGGGTTAAGTCTCTATCATTGGGCCCGTTTCAACGACTCCGAGGCGCTGGACCGCTTCCTGGAAGCGGAAGCCGAGGGCCAGGTTCAGGACCCGTTCCTGATGCGATTGGCGGGTCTCTATTTCAGTAATATCAACCCGGAAAAAGCCAAGCACTACCTGCTGAACGTGGTGGAAGCGGACCCGCAGGCGGCCCGTGATGACCAGGAACTTTTGAGCCAGCTGGGATTTGTTCTGAACGAGCTCGGCCAGGCCAAAGCCGCGTTTCTCTTTACCTATCTGGGGCAGAAGCAGGAGCCCCAAACGGACCCCTCCGCGCTGGTCAGGCATTTTGGGCTGGCTCCCCAGCAGGCCGACGAGTTAGTGACCCGGGCGAAAGAACTGGACACCGCCATGAAGCGGGGGAAAC
>CAZWED010000450.1:0-2274 GCA_964632645.1 uncultured Ferrimonas sp.
CGTCAATGGCCGGTGAGGTTTTGTCCTCGTACTCCACTTCCGCTTCCGCCAGCGCGGAGCCACAGTCAGTACACCAGTGCACCGGCTTGGCGCCTTTGTGCAGGTGACCGTTGTCGATGATCTTGGCCAGGGAGCGGATGATGTTGGCTTCGGTGCCGAAATCCATGGTCAGGTAGGGCTTGTCCCACTCACCCAGCACGCCCAGACGGATAAAGTCGGCTTTCTGGCCTTCTACCTGAGTCTTGGCGTATTCGCGGCACTTCTCGCGGAATTCGGCGGCGGAAACCTTCTGGCCCGGCTTGCCCACCTTCTGTTCCACTTTCAGCTCAATCGGCAGACCGTGGCAGTCCCAACCGGGGACGTAAGGGGCGTCAAAGCCAGACAGGGTCTTGGCCTTAATGATGATGTCCTTGAGGATCTTGTTGACCGAGTGGCCGATGTGAATGTCGCCATTCGCGTACGGAGGGCCATCGTGCAGAATGAAAGGCTTGGCACCCTGGCGGCTGGCACGGATCGCCTTGTACAGCCCCTTCTCATTCCACTGTTTCAACATTTCCGGTTCCCGTTGCGCCAGGTTGCCGCGCATGGGGAAGTCGGTCTCAGGAAGGTTCAGCGTAGTTTTGTAATCGACCATCGATCCTTACACCATCATCGGTTTTCAGTATGTTCCGGGACCCGCAGCACGTCGTAAGCGCGCTCCGCGTCCAGTCGGATCTGGGCTTTCAGCGCCTCAAGCGAGGGGAAAGCGTGTTCGTCCCGCAGCCAGGTGTGCAACCTGACATGCAGATGCTGACCATACAGGTCGGCATTAAAATCAAAAAGGTGGACCTCCAGGCGGCACTGCTGCCCGGAAACGGTGGGCCGGCGTCCGACGTTGGCCACGCCGTTGTGCCAGACTCCGTCTTCGGTTTGCACCTGGACCGCAAACACTCCGCTGATGGGCACCACAATGCGCTTCAGCAAAATGTTGGCGGTGGGGAAGCCGATGGTGCGCCCCAGCTTATCGCCGTGCGCAACCCGGCCACTGATCCGGTAAGGGTGACCCAGCATCCGCTCGGCGGCGGCCAGATCGCCCGCGGCCAGGGCGTTGCGGATCAACGTCGAGGAGATCCGCTCCTGCCCCAGCCGACAGCTGGCGGTGTCTTCCACGGCAAACCCGTGCTGCGCCCCCGCCTGCTGCAAAAATTCGAAGTTACCGCGACGTCCACGGCCAAAGCAGAAATCGTCCCCCACCACCAGGTAACGGATTGCCAGACGGTCCACCAACAATTGTTGGACAAAATCTTCCGCCTCCCAACTGGCAAAGCGCTGATCAAAGCGGACGCAGAGCACCCGGTCGACACCAAGTTCCGCCAGTCGGTCCAGTTTATCCCGGAGAAGATTGAGACGAGCGGGTGCCGCCTCGCCCCGGAAATACTCCTGGGGCTGGGGCTCAAACACCATCACCGTGGCTGGGACTTCGTACTCTCTGGCCAGGCTGACCAGGCGACGGATCACCGCAGCGTGCCCACGGTGCACACCATCGAAGTTGCCGATGGTCAGGACACAGTGGCGGTGCCGGTCGGTCAGGTTGTGGATCCCGCGAATTAACTCCATGAACCTGTTGCTTGTCTTTGCTTCGAAAATCGCCGGATTATACCCCACAGACCGGGGCAGATCACAGGCTCTTTAACTGCCGGGGGCGCAGACCAAACAACAGCAGGCTGAGACCGTAGGTCAGGGCACCGACTCCGATAAGGCCAAACAGGGTGGCCACACGCTCCACGAAGGGCATTGCCAACCAGCCGGATTCGGCGGGCGTCAGCCACAGGAGTGTCACGGCCATCACCGCCCCGGCAAGAGCCATGCGACCAATCTGGCCCAGACTGTGGCCGTTGACTTGATAAACCCCCTGGCGGTGCAGCCCGCGGTACAGCAGCGCGGCGTTCAGGGTCGCCGAGGCCGACGTCGCCAACGCCAGTCCAACGTAGCCAAAGGGGATCGCCAGCGCCACGTTGAAGCCCATATTGGCCACCATGGCAATGATGCCATAGCGCACCGGCGTTTTGGTGTCCTGGCGGGCGTAGTAGCCGGGCGCCAGCACCTTCACCAGCATAAAGCTGAGCAGACCCGAAGCGTACGCCAACAGACTCATCGCCGCCATCTGGGTGTCGGTCACCGAGAATTCGCCGCGCATAAACAGCACCATCAGCATCGGCTGTGCCAGCACCATCAGGCCCAGCATCGCCGGGATCCCCACCATCAGCACGGAACGCACGCCCCAGTCCAGGGTCT